>NZ_CDSC02000433.1 GCF_001298715.1 Bathymodiolus azoricus thioautotrophic gill symbiont | reverse complement strand
AAACACTGTCAGTTATTCTTTGAACAATAAAGTGAAAATAAAAAATATGAAATTGGTAAAAGCAACAGAAACAGAAATACAGCAATTTATTGCTCAACATGTCGCATGGTCTGAAAACAATAAATTACATTGTCAGTATGTGTTTAATGATTTTATAGAAGTGTTCAGTTTTATGACAAAAGTGGCATTGATTGCTGAGTCTCTCAACCATCATCCTGAGTGGTGTAATAGCTATAAACAAGTAGTAATCAATCTAATCACGCATGAAGTTGGTGAAATCAGCGAACGCGATTTTGAATTAGCGCGCAACATACAAGTCATGACTGACGCCAAATATTAACACTGTAAAGGTCTCATTGTGTATTTACCCTGATTTTTAAAAAGCACTCACCCCAGCGATGCCTTGAGCGCCGATTTTACGGGTTTTTTCTAAATCTTTAATTCTCATGCCACCGAGAAAATAAACAGGGATATTGAGTTTATCCACCACATCAATGGCACTGTCCCAACCGATCGGTATGGTATCTGGGTGAGTTTGAGTGGCTTGCACGGGAGAAATGACGACAAAATCGGCACCGATGGACTGGGCTTTGAGCGCTTCGGTGAGATTGTGGGTGGATACGCCGAGTAATTTATCCTTAGTACAGGGTCTTTTGTCTAATTGCAACATTTCATTGGTAGTGAGATGCCAGCCATCACTACTAGGCTCATTAAAGGTTTTATTGGCGGTATTAAGTAGTAATTTAACACTATTATGCTTACATTTGTTGTAAAGTTCGGTGATAAATTCACTATTGAGTATAGTTTTGCTTCGCAGTTGGATGAGGCCAATGCCTGAGGTGAGTTTTTGCTCAAATTTGCTCATCCATTCATCGCTTTGGTGTTGATCTGAAGGCGTAATCCAGTATTTATTAGGTAAGGTGATTGAGTGGATAAAGGCACGCATGGTTGGTAATAGTTGATGGTTGTTTAAATCAGTAACTCTAGCCCAAGCGATTGCTTGACCTTCAAGTCCTATGGGTGTATTTTGGTATTGATTGATGTTGTAAATACTCAGTTCAACGATTCTATCTTCATAGTGATGCACCATCGTTTGGTGTAGACTTGAGTGTTTAACTTGGATGCCGAGTTCTTCATTAAGTTCTCTAATGATGGCTTGTTCTGGTGATTCTTCATTCTCAATTTTGCCACCTGGTAATTCCCAAAACCCACCCATAAATTGTGATTTTCTGCGTTGTGCAATGAGTATTTCTTGATTTTTGTTGCGTAAAACACCAACAACTGCCTTAATTGTTTGCATGAGTTCCTCTGCTGTAAAATGATAGCATTATTTTATATTAGGCAAGACTTTGAATTTAACGGAAAAAATTCAACAATTAAAACCTTATAGTGCATTGTTAAAGGGCAATTTGATGGGGTTGGAAAAAGAAGGTTTGCGAGTATCAAGCAAAGGTGGCATCTCTCAAGCGCCACATCCTAAGGCACTTGGTTGTGCGTTGACGCACCCAAACATTACCACTGATTTTTCTGAGTCACTCATTGAATTAGTCACGCCGCCTACAAATAGTGCTGATGAAATGTTGGCATTTTTATCTAAAACGCAACAATATTTATATCATCATTTGCCAAAGGACCAAAGCTTTTGGACAGCAAGTATGCCGTGCGTGATTCGTGGTGAAACTTATATTCCTATTGCACAATATGGAACCAGTAATCAAGGCATGATGAAAACTGTTTATCGACACGGGCTTGCTAATCGTTATGGCAGTGTAATGCAAACGATTGCGGGTATTCATTTTAATTATTCCTTTGCTCAGGATTTTCTTAAACAGTACCATTTGTTAAAAGCGCCGAGTGAAGTATTTAGGGAGTTTAACGACCAAAGTTATATGGCATTGACGCGTAATGTGGTGCGTTATGGTTGGTTGATTTATTATTTATTTGGTGCATCAAGTGCGGTTTGTAAATCTTTTCTCAAGGGCTATCATCAGCATTCATTGATTGAATTTAATGATTCTACTTTGTATGAACCGTATGCCACTTCATTGCGAATGGGGGATATTGGTTATCAAAATCTGCGTGAAGATGAGGCAGGGGTAAAGGCAAATTATAATTCGTTAGCGCATTATATTCATAGTTTAAAGTCTGGTATGCAGACACCGTGCTCCGCCTATGAAGAAATTGGGCTTAAAAAACAAGGGCAATATCAACAATTAAACGCCAATATTTTACAAATTGAAAATGAATATTATGCCTCTGTGCGTCCTAAGCCAAATGTTGTTTCAGGTAAGAAACCTTTAGATGCTTTGCATGAGAATGGTATCGGCTATATTGAGTTGCGTTCATTGGATATTAATTCAAGTTTACCACTGGGTATTGATAAAACACAAGTATTGTTCTTAGAGGCATTTTTGCTATTTTGTTTACTAGAGGATTCGCCAGTTATTTGCAGTAGAGAACAAGTTGAATGTGATGCTAATGACCAGTTAGTAGCGCACAAGGGGCGTCAACCCAAATTAGTCTTGATGCATCAAGGGAAAAGCATTCTATTGCAAGATTTAGGTAGAACAGTCATGGACAAAATTTATCTATGTGCTGAGTTATTGGGGCAGGATTATCAGACGGCTGTTAATACAATAGGCAGGCGTATTGAACACGCTGAGTTCACACCTTCTGCGATGACACTGAGTGAGATGAAAAACCACAATCAAGGGTTTTTTGATTATACTAATGCTTGGGCTAAACAACATCAAAGCGCCTTTCTTGTAAAGGAAATTGACCAAGTGCATTTTGATTATCTAGACCAACAAGCCAAAAAATCTTGTCAGCAGCAGCTCGAAATAGAACAAGCGGATAATGGGTCTTTTGATGCCTATTTAGAGAATTATTTTATTGATGAATAATGCAACGACAATTTGTGCATTGGCAAGTGCTTTAGGGCAAGGTGGTATTGGCGTTGTGCGTGTTTCTGGTACACTTGCAGGCGAGATTGCCCAAAAGATGTTGGGGAAAGTCCCTAAGGCGCGCTATGCACATTATGGTTCGTTTTTTAGTCAAGAGGGGGATGAAATTGATAAGGGTGTAGCGTTGTTTTTTCCAGCACCAAACTCATTTACCGGCGAAGATGTTTTAGAGTTACAAGGGCATGGCGGTATTTTGGTTATGCGGTTATTATTAGAGGCTGCCATATCATTAGGCGCAGAAGCAGCCGAGCCGGGTGAGTTTTCTAAACGCGCTTTTCTCAATGGTAAAATGGACTTGATACAAGCTGAAGCAGTGGCAGATATCATTGATGCCAGCTCTAAGCAATCTGCACGCTCAGCACTGCGTTCTTTATCGGGCGAGTTTTCCGAACAAGTGAATGCGCTAACGCACTCGTTAATTGAGTTGCGAGTTTTTGTTGAAGCGACGATTGATTTTTCTGATGAAGAAATTGATTTCTTAGCATCAGGTGAGGTTAAACAAAAGATTGAAAAAATTAAAAAAGATATTCAATCTATTTTAGATGCCGCACAGCAGGGTGTGATTTTAAGAGAAGGCCTAAATATCGCAATTGCGGGCAAACCAAATGCGGGTAAATCATCGCTACTGAATGCATTGACGCAAGAATCCAGTGCGATTGTGACAGATATTGCAGGTACTACGCGTGATGTATTAAAGGAAACGATACACATTAATGGCATGCCACTCAATATTATTGATACGGCAGGACTGCGCACGAGTGAGGATAAAGTAGAACAAGAAGGCATTAAGAGAGCGCATGGTGAAATTGAACGCGCTGATGTAGTGTTATTGGTCTTTGATGCGCAAGATGAAACACCAGATTTATCAATCTTACCAAGTGGTATTGATGGTAAATCGATATTATTGATTAAAAACAAGATAGATTTAACCAATGATGTTGTGGGTGTAGAATATATAGAGCATCAGATCCAGTTGTCAATCTGTGCCAAACATTCAAAGGGTGTTGATTTGTTAAAACAAAAACTCTCAGAGATTGCGGGTTTAAGTGATACTGGCGAAGGCGTTTTGCTAGCACGCAAGCGCCATATTATTGCCTTAGAGGCGGCATTGGCATCCGTGTTGGACGCCTTGACGCAACTTGACAATAATGCCAGCGAGTTGCTTGCTCAAGATTTATACCATGCCGCTCAAGATTTAGGTAGTATCACTGGAGAGTTCTCATCTGATGATTTGTTGGGTGAGATTTTTTCTTCTTTTTGTATTGGTAAGTAGAGATATTTACATTGTTATGGGTATTAAAGCAAAATTTTATCTTTACTTATTGGTAACGACTACCTTGTCGCCATTGTTGTGGCATGCAATGCTTTCAGTTTATCAGTCATCTAATATTATTGATATGGGTTTTGCTCTATTAATATTGTTAATATATTTGGGTTTATATTTATCTATTCGTAAGGACTTTTTATCGCCATTTACGGATTTGCAACAATGGGTAATTGATTACAATATTGATCAAAGTGCACGCCTAAATGACAAACAGAAAACCGCATTTCAGCCTGTTGCCACAGCGATTAATCATCTAATTGATGAAAACCAATATTTATATGACGACATGGAGGATATTTTGCACAAGCAGGTTCAGCGTCTGAGTAAAAAATCGGCTTCATTAGAAACGCTTTATAGTGTGTCATCTAAACTTAACTCAATGCATTCCGCTACAGAATTATTTGAGTATTTTTTAGGTGTATTTATGCAAATGACACACGCATCTTCGGGTGTGGCACGCCGTTTAATCAATGATACAGAATTGCATTTAGTCGCGCAAAGTGGAGTAATTGACGACAAGGAGCAAGAAATTGATGTGGTTAGTAGTGATTGCTTTTGTGGTGAAATAGCAATGGCACAAGACAGTTATGTGCAGTTTAGTGTACATACTTGTCAACAGTGTGTGGGCGAAAAATCTGAGGCTAAAGCGAGCGTTGGTACGATTTTTATTCCCCTGAAATACCACGGAAAAACCTTAGGCGTGTTTAATTTATTTTTTGATTCTGAGCCTTCACTCGCTTTTGACGAGCGTGCATTGCTTGAATCCATTGCTGATAATATTGCCATTGCACTTGACAAGGCAAGACTTGACGAAGAAACTAAGCGACTAGAACTCTCGCAGGAGCGCTTATTCTTATCACAAGAAATTCACGATTCTTTAGCGCAAACTATTTATAGCTTAAAACTACAAGTGACTGTCTTAGACGATATGTTGAAGCAAGGTAACAAAAGAGATGCGGGTGAAAAAGTTACCAGTTTGCAGTTAAACATTACCCAAGCCAATCAAGAGCTCAGAGAATTAATGTGTAATTTCCGTGTGCCTTTAGACCCTAGAGGCATAGAAACTTCATTAGAAAATCTAGTCAATAGTTTTAGGGCAGAAGAGAATATTGCTACTTATTTACAAGTAGAAGGCAAGTTCGACCTTACCTCAGAAACAGAAATGCAAATTATGCGTATTACCCAAGAAGCCTTGTCTAATATTCGCAAACATGCCAAGGCGCGTAATGTGCGAATTTTGTTTTCTGCTGAGCCACAATGCCAGTTGCTGATTGAAGATGATGGTGTAGGCTTTAAAAAAGACACACTTGACACCGAAGTAATGGGGAATAATATCGGTATGAATATTATGAAAGAGCGTGCGAGTAGAATCGGTGCGCATATTGACATTGAATCCGAAGTTGATGAAGGCACGCGAGTGACTGTGAGTTTTGGGGAGGATGTATAAAATGAAGATTTATATTATTGATGACCACGCCTTATTCCGTAACGGGCTTGTCTCATTATTAGAGTCCAGAAAAATCAGTGCTAAGGCGGCCTCTTCACCTGAACAAGGCTTAGAAGAAATCCCAGACTTATTAATAGATATTATCTTGTTAGACTTGCGTATGCCAAGTATGTCAGGACTTGAGGTGTTAAAGACCCTGAAAGAGCGCAATGAACAAACACCAGTAGTAATATTAACCACCAGTACTGATGAAAATGATTTGCGTGATTGTTTAAAATACGGCGCCCAAGGGTATTTACTAAAGGATATGGACCCAGATGAGTTGGTAGATTCGCTCAATGAAGTGGCAACAGGGTCGATTATTGTTACGCAAGATATGACACATGTATTGGTCAAGGCGCTGAAGAATGAATTGACAGATAGTGAATCTTCTTTTGAGCTACTCACCAAACGAGAAAAAGAAGTGGCTTGTCAAATATCAGGCGGACATAGTAACAAGGTTATTGCTAGAGAGCTGGGTATTTCAGATGGTACAGTTAAGTTACATGTGAAATCAATTTTAAAAAAATTATCGCTTTCTTCAAGGGTTGAAGTTGCCGTGATGGTGACCGAAAAAGGTTACTGTAAGTAATATGGATGATTATCAAAAATTAGTAGCAAAAGCATTAGTCTGTGTAGATGAGATATTGCCTTGGGATTTGGAAGAAGAAATTGAACAAAACTCTGATTTGATATTATTAGATATTCGTGAGCAAGCCGAATTTGAAATGATGCATATTAAAGACGCTCTACATGTTGCCCGTGGTGTGCTTGAAGGTGCTTGCGTTTGGAACTATGATGACACCATACCTAAGTTGGCAGAAGCTAGAAATCAAAACATTGTACTTATTTGTCGTTCAGGCAACCGCTCTGCTCTTGCGGCACTGACTATGCAACAAATGGGGTTTGAAAATGTTCGTTCTCTAAAGTTAGGTATTAAAGGTTGGAATGATAACGACTTAGAAATGCTTAATATAAAAGATGACATCGTTGATATTGATGAAGCTGACAAATGGCTTAACCAAGCGGTTTCAGAAGAAAAATTACAGCCCAATCTCTAATTTTAGAAATTAATTTAATAAAAAAGTGAAATAGTGCTTGACGCAAGATTTTTTGCTTGTATAATTGCCACCTTTCACTGAGTTGAAACATTATTTTTTTTCAATTTAGTTGCTCTTTAAAAATTTATCAAACAACTTGTGTGGGCACTCGTACATTAAATTGTGCAAGTGCACATAAAAAACTAAAGCAATTAAGCTTTTAAAAAAATTGAACGCAAAGCGCACTTATTTATAAGTGTTGCCAATGTTCTAAATAGTTAGAATTAAACTGAAGAGTTTGATCCTGGCTCAGATTGAACGCTGGCGGTATGCTTAACACATGCAAGTCGAACGGAAACGATAAGAGCTTGCTCTTAGGCGTCGAGTGGCGGACGGGTGAGTAACGCGTAGGAATCTGCCTGATAGTGGGGGATAGCCCAGAGAAATCTGGATTAATACCGCATAATCTCTATGGAGTAAAGTGGAGGACCTTCGGGCTTCACGCTATCAGATGAGCCTGCGTAAGATTAGCTTGTTGGTGAGGTAAAAGCTCACCAAGGCGACGATCTTTAGCTGGTCTGAGAGGATGATCAGCCACACTGGAACTGAGACACGGTCCAGACTCCTACGGGAGGCAGCAGTGGGGAATATTGGACAATGGGGGCAACCCTGATCCAGCAATACCGCGTGTGTGAAGAAGGCCTGAGGGTTGTAAAGCACTTTCAATTGTGAAGAAAAGCTAATGGTTAATACCCATTAGCCTTGACGTTAACTTTAGAAGAAGCACCGGCTAACTCCGTGCCAGCAGCCGCGGTAATACGGAGGGTGCAAGCGTTAATCGGAATTACTGGGCGTAAAGCGTGCGTAGGTGGTTTGTTAAGTCAGATGTGAAAGCCCTGGGCTCAACCTAGGAACTGCATTTGAAACTGGCAAACTAGAGTATAGGAGAGGAAAGTGGAATTTCAGGTGTAGCGGTGAAATGCGTAGATATCTGAAGGAACATCAATGGCGAAGGCAGCTTTCTGGACTAATACTGACACTGAGGTACGAAAGCGTGGGTAGCAAACAGGATTAGATACCCTGGTAGTCCACGCCGTAAACGATGACAACTAGCCGTTGGGAGGATTTACCTCTTAGTGGCGAAGCTAACGCGTTAAGTTGTCCGCCTGGGGAGTACGGCCGCAAGGTTAAAACTCAAAGGAATTGACGGGGACCCGCACAAGCGGTGGAGCATGTGGTTTAATTCGATGCAACGCGAAGAACCTTACCTGGTCTTGACATACACGGAACTTTCCAGAGATGGATTGGTGCCTTCGGGAACCGTGATACAGGTGCTGCATGGCTGTCGTCAGCTCGTGTCGTGAGATGTTGGGTTAAGTCCCGTAACGAGCGCAACCCTTATCTTTATTTGCCAGCACATCATGGTGGGAACTATAAAGAGACTGCCGGTGATAAACCGGAGGAAGGCGGGGACGACGTCAAGTCATCATGGCCCTTACGACCAGGGCTACACACGTGCTACAATGGGAAGGACAAAGGGTCGCAACCTCGCGAGAGCAAGCTAATCTCATAAACCTTTTCGTAGTCCGGATCGGAGTCTGCAACTCGACTCCGTGAAGTCGGAATCGCTAGTAATCGTGGATCAGAACGCCACGGTGAATACGTTCCCGGGTCTTGTACACACCGCCCGTCATACCATGGGAGTGGGTTGCAAAAGAAGTGGGTAGCTTATCTGGGCGCTCACCACTTTGTGATTCATGACTGGGGTAAAGTCGTAACAAGGTAACCCTAGCGGAAGCTGGGGTTGGATCACCTCCTTAAGAAAAGTATGAGTGTCCACAACAAGTTGTTTGATAACTATAAAGAAGAATGAAAGAATTGCATAACTGCCAATTATTGGTAGTTAATTACGCAGGATATTTTTGTTTTAAGTAAGGTATTATTTTGAAGGAAGGAATGTAGTGTGAATACATGACTGACTGAATAAAAATAACGCAATATAAGGCAAAGATAATCCCACCATTCGGGTCTGTAGCTCAGTTGGTTAGAGCGCACCCCTGATAAGGGTGAGGTCGGTGGTTCAAATCCACCCAGACCCACCAAATTTTCATTTTTGACTGCGTTGTCGGCCTGGTCGTTTATTAACATAAACTCTGTCGCCCTCGCCTTGCAAAAATAAAAATTACAGTATTTTTTACTGTTTTCAAGGGGCCATAGCTCAGCTGGGAGAGCGCTTGCCTTGCACGCAAGAGGTCGGGAGTTCGATCCTCCCTGGCTCCACCACATTGTTTTTGCTTTTGCAAAAAAACTAAGTTTTCATTTTTTTTAAAAACTTAAATAAAACCATATTGTGATTTTATTTAAGTTTTTATACCACGCTTACGAGTGTGGGGCTCTTTAACAATTTAATACATGAAGTAAAGTTTGTAAATATACAATATAACAACGCGAAAACTGTTGTGATGACAGTTTTCATTGGTGTATTGCATTGACACAACAATTTCAAAAAATATGGATTCTCATCGGCGGTGTAAAAACCGCTGGTGAAATAAGAAAGAAAAGAATTCACCGATTGTGATTTATCACAATTTGTGACTTCTTGGTGAAATACTAACTGTATGATACTGAACTTGAGTGATTTCAGATTTTTTCTTTGACAAGGTGTTTTATTGACGATTGAAAGAGTTTAGCGTTGCTAAATGATTGATTGAGGCAATAAAACAACACAGACAAAGAGAAAATTTGGAAACATGTTTTAGATGGTTTGGGGTTATATGGTCAAGTGAATAAGTGCATACGACGGATGCCTTGGCATTAGAAGGCGATGAAGGACGTGATAATCTGCGATAAGCTTCGGTTAGCTGATAATAAGCATTATTAGCCGGAGATCTCCGAATGGGAAAACCCAGTGGTCATCAGACCATTATCCTTAACTGAATACATAGGTTAAGGAGGCAAACCTAGGGAACTGAAACATCTAAGTACCTAGAGGAAAAGAAATCAACCGAGATTCCCTTAGTAGCGGCGAGCGAACGGGGAACAGCCCTTAAGCATATTTTTAATTAGTAGAATGTTCTGGAAAGTTCAACGATACAGGGTGATAGTCCCGTACACGAAAATTAGATTTATGTGAAATTGAGTAAGGCGGCGCACGTGAAACGCTGTTTGAATATGGGGGGACCACCCTCCAAGGCTAAATACTCTCTAATGACCGATAGTGAACAAGTACCGTGAGGGAAAGGCGAAAAGAACCCCGGGAGGGGAGTGAAATAGAACCTGAAATCGTATGCATACAAGCAGTAGGAGCGGATTTATTCCGTGACTGCGTACCTTTTGTATAATGGGTCAGCGACTTACTTCTCAGTAGCAAGGTTAACCATTAGGGGAGCCGTAGGGAAACCGAGTCTTAAATGGGCGATTAGTTGCTGGGAGTAGACCCGAAACCGGGTGATCTATCCATGGCCAGGGTGAAGGTTAGGTAAAACTAACTGGAGGTCCGAACCCACTTATGTTGAAAAATGAGGGGATGAGTTGTGGATAGGGGTGAAAGGCCAAACAAACCCGGAGATAGCTGGTTCTCTCCGAAATCTATTTAGGTAGAGCGTCATGTATTACTTCAGGGGGTAGAGCACTGTTATGGCTAGCGGGTCGTCAAGACTTAGTAAACCATTGCAAACTCCGAATACCTGAAAGTATGAGCATGGCAGACACACTGCGGGTGCTAACGTCCGTAGTGGAAAGGGAAACAACCCAGACCGTCAGCTAAGGTCCCAAAATTGTAGTTAAGTGGGAAACGATGTGAAAAGGCCCAGACAGCCAGGAGGTTGGCTTAGAAGCAGCCATTCCTTTAAAGAGTGCGTAATAGCTCACTGGTCGAGTCGGTTTGCGCGGAAGATTTAACGGGGCTAAAACTACATACCGAAGCTACGGATCGCAATTTATTGCGATGGTAGGAGAGCGTTCTGTAAGCCGTTGAAGGTATTCTGTGAGGAATGCTGGAGGTATCAGAAGTGCGAATGCTGACATGAGTAACGATAAAGGGGGTGAAAAACCCCCTCGCCAGAAGTCCAAGGTTTCCTACGCAACGTTAATCGGCGTAGGGTTAGTCGGCCCCTAAGGCGAGGCAGAAATGCGTAGTCGATGGGAAACAGGTTAATATTCCTGTACTTCATATAACTGCGATGGGAAGACGGAGAAGGTTAGCTCAGCTTGGCGATGGTTGTCCAAGTTTAAGCGTGTAGATTGGCTATTAGGAAAATCCGGTAGCCTTTATTCAAGGCGTGATAACGATCCCTCTTTTGGGAGAAGTGAGTGATACCATGCTTCCAGGAAAATCCTCTAAGCTTCAGGTTATATGAAACCGTACCCCAAACCGACACAGGTGGACGAGATGAGAATTCTAAGGCGCTTGAGAGAACTCGGGTGAAGGAACTAGGCAAAATGACACCGTAACTTCGGGAGAAGGTGTGCTCTTGCTGGTGATTTTACTTGCTAAATGAGCTGGTAAGAGTTGAAGATACCAGGTGGCTCCGACTGTTTATTAAAAACACAGCACTCTGCAAACACGTAAGTGGACGTATAGGGTGTGACGCCTGCCCGGTGCTTGAAGGTTAATTGATGAGGTTAGGATTCGTCCGAAGCTTTTGATCGAAGCCCAAGTAAACGGCGGCCGTAACTATAACGGTCCTAAGGTAGCGAAATTCCTTGTCGGGTAAGTTCCGACCTGCACGAATGGCGTAACGAGGGCCACACTGTCTCCACCCGAGACTCAGTGAAATTGAAATTGCTGTTAAGATGCAGTATACCCGCGGCCAGACGGAAAGACCCCGTGCACCTTTACTACAGCTTTGCATTGAACTCTGATCCTACTTGTGTAGGATAGGTGGGAGGCTTTGAAACTTGAACGCTAGTTTGAGTGGAGCCACCCTTGAAATACCACCCTGGTATGGTTGGGGTTCTAACCTAGGTCCGTTATCCGGATTGGGGACAATGCATGGTGGGTAGTTTGACTGGGGCGGTCTCCTCCTAAAGAGTAACGGAGGAGCGCAAAGGTACCCTCAGCACGGTCGGACATCGTGCAATGAGCGCAAAGGTAAAAGGGTGCTTGACTGCGAGACTGACACGTCGAGCAGGTAGGAAACTAGGTCTTAGTGATCCGGTGGTTCTGAGTGGAAGGACCATCGCTCAACGGATAAAAGGTACGCCGGGGATAACAGGCTGATACCGCCCAAGAGTTCACATCGACGGCGGTGTTTGGCACCTCGATGTCGGCTCATCACATCCTGGGGCTGAAGCAGGTCCCAAGGGTATGGCTGTTCGCCATTTAAAGTGGTACGCGAGCTGGGTTTAGAACGTCGTGAGACAGTTCGGTCCCTATCTACCGTGGGCGTTGGAGACTTGAGGGAAGCTGTTCTTAGTACGAGAGGACCGGAATGGACACACCTCTGGTGTTTCGGTTGTGACGCCAGTCGCATTGCCGAGTAGCTATGTGTGGAAAGGATAACCGCTGAAAGCATCTAAGCGGGAAGCCCCTCCCAAGATTAGGTCTCCCTGAGAGTTTAACTCTCCTAAAGATCCCTTGAAGACTACAAGGTTGATAGGCAGGGTGTGGAAGCGCAGTGATGTGTGAAGCTAACCTGTACTAATTGATCGTGAGGCTTGACCATATAACACCCAAATTATTTAGATGAATCTATAATTTTTGTGTTGATGTGTTATGCAATACACTGAGTAAGTGTGTAAACTTTATAAATGTATTAATTGTTATATCCTCTGGTTAGTAATAACCAAGGTATAAAAACTTTTTAATTATTTTATTTGCGCTAGGCGTAAATAAAAAACCAGTTTGCTTAGTGACAATAGCGAGTGTGACCCACCTGATCCCATCCCGAACTCAGTAGTGAAACCACTTAGCGCCGATGGTAGTGTGGGGTCTCCCCATGTGAGAGTAGGACATTGCTAGGCTTTAATTTCGGCTATTTTTTGGTTTTTACTGCGTTAGATTTTCAGTCGTTTAGTTTTACTAAACTCCTTGCAATCTACCTTGTAAAATTTCAAAAATACCACAAAATACCTCAATACTTTATAAGTGTCGAGGTATTTTTTTGCCTATTGTTTTTTTAATTGTTAGTAATACCATTTTCAAAAATAAAAGATATAAATATGGTAAAATAATAAGTTTTTAACAAGACAATAAAATCATGCCAAGACCTCGTTCACTTCCAAAATCTTTTTACAACGAAATTTTAAAAGCCTAGCTAAAAAACAACACATCATAGAGTTAAGATTCGATT
>NZ_CDSC02000435.1 GCF_001298715.1 Bathymodiolus azoricus thioautotrophic gill symbiont | reverse complement strand
CAGCTCCTGAAAAACCAGGCGTACCTCGCGCTAAATCTCTAATACTCACATCTTCCGCTTGAGGAACTTTTTGGATATGGACTTTCAAAATTTGCTCACGCCCTTTAATATCAGGCAAGCCAACATGAACTTCTCGGTCAAAGCGCCCAGGCCTTAATAAAGCTTTATCTAAAACATCCGAACGATTCGTTGCGGCAATAACAATAATACCTTCATTACCACTAAAACCATCCATTTCTACCAATAGTTGGTTTAAGGTTTGCTCACGTTCATCATTACCCCCTCCACCGGTACCTGCCCCACCACGCTGGCGACCTACCGCATCAATCTCATCAATAAAGATAATACAAGGCGCTCGTTTTTTAGCCTGTTCAAACATATCACGCACACGTGACGCACCCACACCAACAAACATCTCTACAAAATCAGAACCTGAAATAGAGAAAAATGGCACATTAGCTTCACCGGCAATTGCCCGCGCTAATAAAGTTTTACCTGTTCCTGGAGGACCAACTAATAACACCCCATGAGGAATTTTGCCGCCAACAAATTCGTATTTAGAAGGGTCTTTCAGAAAATCAACAATTTCCATCACATCTTCTTTTGCCTCTTCTACACCTGCAACATCAGAAAAACCGACTTTAATTTGATCCTCTTCAAGTAGCTTAGCACGACTTTTGCCCATGCCCATTTGACCGCCGTCACCACCTGCGCCGCCTTGCTGCTTGCGGAAAAAATAAACCCAAACAGCAATAAGCAGCAACATTGGCGCCCAAGAAATAAAAATTTGCGTCAGCATTGACTGCTTTTCAGGTGTTGCAACTTTAATCTTTACACCATATTGAATAAGGTCATCAATTAAATGGGTATCATCCGGATTATAAGTTATAAAGGGTTCACCATTAATCAACTTACCTTTTACTTTTTCACCCTCAATGGTGACTTCAGATACCACCCCATTGCGGATATCCTCAATAAAATCAGAGTACAGAATTGTATAGTTCTGCTCATAGGTCGGTTGCATTCGTCCCATCATGCTAAAAAGTACACTACCAACCACTACGAACATAGCAATTCTTACTAAAATCTTCATCATATAATTTCTCTATTATTATCAAAAACCAGGAACTAAAACTCCTAATTTTTATTATTTTTTATTCTTTGTTTCTCTGTACCCCATGAGCTTTGTATAATGCTAAAATTAATTTATACAACCAAAGGAACTAAACTATGCCAATCTCATCAAATCTTGTTGAAGAAATTACCATTTTAACACGTTACAACCAAGCATCAACGCAAGCCGGTATTAAAGTACACGACACAGCACAACCAGAATCCATTGCTGCCGTTAAGCGTTTATTTGATAAAGGCTTAATCTCTCGAGATGATGGCGGCTATTTAACTGACTTAGGCATTGAAACGGCTGAGCATATACAAAGAGCCTTAACTATATTAACATCCAAATAAGCTTCTTTATTTATCAAAAAAAGTAAGGCTAATAAATTTTCAAAATTTTCCTTACTTGTTAGACTTTTCTAGCCCATGCAAACAGCTATAAAATACTTATAGCTGTTTAGGTTACCTAGTTCGTAGCCGTTGTTTTTTTATACTGAAAAGCCTCCTCCCCCACTCACTTTTAATCTTACCAACCTTCCCCTAAAGAGATAAGAATAAATACAGAGAATCCATATTTCAAATTCTCGCATAAAAACCAAACCCTATATTAGCATACAATGAAATAGATACGTATCGTTTACTGCTATTAAAAACATACAACATAAGCTACTATTGAAATACTTAGAAGCGAAAATTTTGCTACTGTCTCTCACTCTAACAGGACACTAAAATGAGAAAATACCTCTTATCATTTATCGTTATAGTCTTTATAACCAGCTGCTCTTCACTTACCCTAGATACTGATTACGATAAATCTATAGACTTTTCCAGCCTTAAAACTTACCGCTGGCATGCTCAAAATAAATACAATACTGCGAGCCAACAATATTTAAAAGTTAACAACTTAATGGATCAGCGCATTCGATCTACCATCAATCAGCAGTTAAAAACTCAAGGCTATATCTTAGAAAGCACAAAAAAGGTCGAGTTTTTTAGTCAATTACAGTGTTGTGATAGAAGATAAAACCGATATACATACCTATAATAATTACAATGGTTATTATCTAGGTTTTCGCTACGGTACTGGCTTTGGCTATTACGGACATGGTATAGCTTATAACTCTGGGTCAGACATACAAGTTATCTATTACCAAC
>NZ_CDSC02000436.1 GCF_001298715.1 Bathymodiolus azoricus thioautotrophic gill symbiont | reverse complement strand
TAAATAATTGCCAATACATTCTCAGGCGGTCGTCCAATTACCGTGCCTTTATCAGTTCTCACAATGGGACGCTCAATAAGAATAGGATTATCAACCATTGCTTGAATTAAATCATCTTCACTGAGCGATTCATCACCCAAATTGTTGGTTTTATAAGGTGCTTCAAAAGTTCGCATTAACGACCTAGCATCCAACCCTAACTCACTAAGCAGTGCTTTTAATTCTTGCGTTGATGGCGTATCGTCTAAATATTTAATTACTTGAAAGTCAATGCCTTTTTCTTCTAAAATACCTAAAGTTAGCCTAGATTTTGTACATCTAGGGTTGTGATAAATTGTTACACGCATATACTTAAATCCCACTATGAAGAAAATCCTTATTATACTCGCGCTCATTCTTCCCTTAAGTGTCGTTCATGCAATGACATTAGGGGATCTTTTTTCTAAAGGCAACACTCCAAAAAATACCCAACTGCCACAATTTTCAGTAGTGGATATAAACGGTAAAACACACAATAATAATACCGTTAAAGGCAAATACTTGGTGGTTAATTTTTGGGCAACTTGGTGCCCACCTTGCCTTAAAGAAATCCCTGCTTTTGTTGATTTTTATGAAAAGCATTCGGACAAAGTGGAAATCTTAGGTATGGATTATGAACAGGCCGATGTTGATAAAATTACCGAATTTACCGACAGTTTTATGGTTAATTACCCTATTGTTTTATCCGATGATAACAACCGCCCTGAGTTCAAAAAATTTGGCAAAATAGTGGGTATGCCAACCACCTATATTTACACCCCCGATGGGGTATTAATTAATCGGTATATGGGTGAAATCAATATAAAAACTTTAGAAAAAGCCATTCGCTAAAGCCAAGTTTTTGCTGCTAAATTCTCATCTCTTACCAGTCTGGGTACTAAGTAACCACTGAGTTTTTTGCCCAATTCTCGGTGCAATTTAATGGCAGCCTCATCCTCAACTAAAAAATGTTCTGCACCACTGACTTTATCTAGTAAATGCAAATAATAAGGCAAGATCCCTAATTCAAACAAATCCATAGAAAGTTTACTTAAAGTCAATACGCAGTCATTCACACCTTTTAACAAAACCGATTGATTGAGCAAAGTGACATTGCTTAATGCTCGTATCGCCTTAGCAAAGTCATTTGATAATTCATTAGCATGATTAACATGAGTGACCAACACGACATTGAGCGTACTATGATTTAATAGTTTAATCAGCTTTGTGGTTATTCGACTTGGTGTTACTACGGCGCTACGCGTATGGATGCGCAAGTTCTTGATGTGTGAAATTTTCTCAATTTTTCCAATTAGTTGTGCAAGTTTCTCATCACTCAAACTCAAAGGGTCGCCACCACTTAATATCACTTCATTAATTTGAGAATGACTGCAAATATACTCTTCAATTGCTAAATAATTACTAATTGCATCATGCTCAGTGTAATTAAAATTCTGCCGAAAACAATACTGACAATGAATAGCGCAAACTCTAGATGTAATCAATAAAACGCGATTGGGATACTTATGAACAAGTCCTGCAACAGGGGTGTATTTTTCATCTTCTAATGGTTCTGTACTAAAACCACTTTGTGCTTGGATAGGTGCACTGGCAACTTGCTTTAATAGCGGATCATCAGGGTTATCTTTATCAATGAGATTGGCAAATTCCAAAGGAATCTTAATAGGAAAACCTTGGTCTTGAAATTGCTGAGATTGAAAAAAGGCATTGCAACTATCTGCACCTTTGAGCGTGTTGCGTGCGTTATGTTGCCAATTATTATTCATAAAAAAGCCCGCTACAGTCGGGCTTTTTTTAAATTTCTTTGCAATCAGTGATTAGCAAAAATTCGCAAAGTTTGCTTCTGTATGAGCTTTGCCATCTTCATGACCTGCTTCCCATTCATCAGTAATTCTTTGCTCTTCAATCTCAGGGTTATTTAAAAAACCAGCTACCCAACCTTGAATGTAGTTGTCATTTACGCCCATTTCTTCCATTTTTTTCACGCCTTCGTAGTATGTCATCACTGATACTCCTTACTTTACAATAATATAATGTTTATAATTCTTCACTCTTACCTCGGATCTGGATCTATATAAGAGAAAGATAACATTATACCATTTGCAAATCATTTGACAATAAAAATTTATGAATTTACCTGAAATAGTTAACGAACTAAATAACGAGCAATCTCAAGCAGTCACTTTGGATGGCACACAAAGTGCTTTAATACTTGCTGGTGCAGGCTCTGGAAAGACCAGAGTTCTAACCCATAGAATTGGGTATTTAGTCATGCAAAAAAATGTTCATATTGATGCTGTTTTGGCCGTCACTTTTACCAACAAAGCAGCCAATGAAATGCGTGAGCGTTTGAATACATTGCTTAGACGGCCAATCAGGAGTATGTGGGTTGGTACTTTTCACGGATTGGCGCATCGCCTGTTACGCGCCCACCCTATTGAGGCAAATTTGAGCTCGCAATTTCAAATTCTTGACCAGAAAGACCAATTTCGTGTTGTTAAACGCCTAATGAAAGAAAACCAGATGGACGAAGGCAAGTTTCCAGTTAAAAAAGTTCAATGGTTTATTAATCAGCAAAAAGATGAAGGCATTCGTCCAGGTGATATTGACGCAGGGCACAATTATTTTATTAAGAAAAGCCTTGAAGTATTCGTGTTATATGAAAAACATTGTAATGACAACGACTTAATTGACTTTGCTGAGTTACTGGTACGCAGTTATGAATTATTGAAAAATAACTCAGCTCTGCTTTCACACTATCAAACTCGCTTTGAGCATATTTTAGTAGATGAATTTCAAGACACAAATACCATGCAATACAAATGGGTTAAGTTGTTATTTAACGGTAAAAACAAAGTGTTTTGCGTAGGTGATGATGATCAGTCTATTTATGGCTGGCGTGGTGCAAAAATTGAAAACATCATTAAACTCGAAAAAGATTTTGCACCACTTCAAACCATTCGCCTTGAACAAAATTATCGCTCAACGGGACATATTTTAAAAGCTTCAAATGCACTGATTGCTCGCAACTCAAATCGTATGGGTAAATCCCTATGGACAGATTCTGGTGATGGGGAGCTGATTGATTTGTATGAAGCGCGCACAGAAATTGACGAAGCATATTTTGTCGTTAGTGCCATTCAAAAACACCTTGATAATGGTGCATCGGCTAATGAGTGTGCTATTCTTTATCGCTCAAATGTACAATCTAGAGCTTTTGAAGAACGATTGATTAAATACAATATCCCCTATATTATTTATGGTGGTTTGCGCTTCTTTGAGCGTGCTGAAATCAAAAACGCCTTAGCTTATTTACGCCTTATGGAAAATACCGCTGATAGCGTTGCCTTTGAACGAGTGGTTAATTTTCCAACACGAGGTATCGGTAATGCTACGGTTGAAAAAGTACGAGAATTTGCGCGTAAAAATCAAACCAATTTATTCCAAGCGGCGATTAGTATGGCATCAACCTTACCAACGCGTGCTACCAACGCCTTGATTGGATTCACTCAGCTGATTGAGCAAATGCAAGACGATACCGAGCACTTAGATTTATCTGAAAAAGTTGCTTATTTGATTAAGGAATCTGGACTTGTTGCACATTATTCAAACGATAAAACTGATAAAACAGGCAGTAAAACAGCAAACTTAGAAGAGCTCATTGCTGACGCCAAGCAATACAATCATGAAGAAGACAGTGATATGAATGAAACCATGGGTTACATTTCTCGAACTTCGCTTGATTCTAGCGGTAATGGCAATGTACCGCCAACGCAAAATGTGCAACTCATGACGGTTCACTCTGCCAAGGGCTTGGAGTTTCCTTATGTATTTTTAGCGGGCTTGGAAGAAGACTTATTTCCCTCTAGGCAATCCAAAGATGAGCCGTATTTAATGGATGAAGAAAGACGCTTGTGCTATGTCGGCATGACACGAGCAATGAAAAAACTCACAATATCATTTGCGATAAAACGCTTTTTGCACGGACAATCAATCTACGCTTACCCGTCTCGATTTTTATCAGAGTTTCCAGAAAAACACCTTAATCAGATTAAACAAAAATATGGCGCAACAGCACAAAATTACCAAAAAGATGATGTCTTTAATCAGGACATTGAGCCACAAGCAAACGGTGATTTATCTATTGGTAGAACTGTTAAACATTCCAAATTTGGCTTTGGCACCGTGCTTAATTTTGAAGGTGACGGCGAGAGTGCCAGAGTACAAGTAAAATTTAAAACTGCAGGTACTAAGTGGTTAATTAGCGCTTATGCTAATTTAGAGTTTCTTTAATCCAAAGATAAAGATGAGCAGTATAGCATCTCCCCTTGTGCCATTTGTGTTTACACAAAATCCCGCCCACAAGTGTAACGGCTATTTTTTTGAATGTAGACGGTGCAAAAGATAGGGATATTTTGTTTTTTGGATTAAGGTAGAATACTGATTTTTTTAAATTAAATTATTATTATTCCTTCTTACTCGCATTATGGATTGATCTCGGGAACACCTTTAAAAGACTTTGAAAAAGGCGCTCATCCACATTTATATCTTTATATTAAAAATGAGACTGAAGACCCCTTTAAGGTAGCAGTTAATGTGAGAGATTATGACGGCTCTGATGTTTTCTTTGCTCATATTAAAGATTTAAAGACTGATTTTCTCAAGCATTTATCAACACTCAGTAACGGCGCTTATTATTTACAACCAGAAGATCAAGCAAACGCTTTAGATTACATCAAAGATGCCTTTATCGAAAAAGAACAGTTTTCTCAGATAGCTGAAGAAGAATTGAGCGATACTATTCTTGGTTTGATCAAGCCTTATATTGATGCTGACAATGGCTCTAGGATAATCGCTTATGGCTCGCGTTTCCCTAATGACATACACGATATACATATGAATCAAGGCTATCCACATTCGTCACTACCCTCTTATCAAGATGGTGCTTTAATTTTATATGATGCGATTAATGATACATACGAAGGCTTATTTTTTCATTTTCACAGTCAAACACTGGCGCTTTAATTTTGGATTTTTTTCAAATCATCTGTTGCAAAAACAAAAAGGAAGCAAACATTAATTGCTTAAAAACTTAGCAAATCATTCCACCTAACCACTAACCTATCGAGTGATTTCAACAGGGCTTTATTAAAAAATTAAATCATAAAATTAAACTTTAAAGAGGTTGATAGATCCAATAAAATTTTCACTCTAAACATAAACTGTAATGTTGGCATTCAAGTGTCACATTTGTCTCGTTTAGACGCATTGTATAAACGGACTGCTTCTAGCATCATACGGACTTTATAGCATTAGCCCTTTATGCAAAGATCCCTAATGAGGTAATTCCCCTCCCTGACTTGGGTAACCCCAAACTACGATTGAACCATGGGTTTTAACGGCAACAAAGGCGTATGAAGTTGAATAAATTCTGGTGTAGCCATCGTCAACGGGTGCGCTTTTACCTCCGTGAGTTAACAAGCCCCAAACCTTGATTGAGCCATCTGCTTTAAGGGTGGCAAAGGCGCCATTCGTTGAATAAATTTTGGTGTAGCCACCACCTTTAGGTGCATCTTTACCTCCACGATCTTGGCTACCCCAAGCCTTGATTGAACCATCAGCTTTGAGAGCGGCAAAGGCATGATTATTTGCATAAATTTTGGTGTAACCACTACCAGCGGGTGCATTTGTGCCTCCAAGGCCTTTCTTACCCCAAGCCACAATGGTACCATCAGCTTTAAGGGCGGCAAAAGCATGGTTATTTGCATAAATTTTGGCATAGCTACCGTTAACAGGTGCATTTGTACCTCCAGAGTCTGAGTTACCCCAAGCCATGATCGAACCATCAGCTTTAAGCGCAACAAAAGCACCATAAGTGGAATAAATCTTGACATAGCCATTACCTCTAGGCGCCCCTTCGCCTCCATTGTTTTCATCTCCCCAAGCTGTGATTGAACCATCAGCTTTAAGGGCAGCAAAGGCGTAACCATTTGAATAAATTTTAGTATAGTCTTTGTCTTTTGAAGAATTATTTTTAAACGCCTTTGTGCCTCCATACTTTGGATTGCCCCAAGCCACAATTGAGCCATCGGACTTAAGAGCAGCAAAGGCACGGAAAGTTGAATAAACCTTAGTGTAACTTTTGTCGATAGGTGCTTTTTTACCTCCATTATTTGGATCTCCCCAAGCCGAGAGTGAGCCATCGGCTTTAAGAGCAACAAAGGCACCCATATTTGAATAAATCTTAGTATAGCCACTGTCAGTGGGTGCGCCTTTACCTCCGTGATCTTCATTTCCCCAAGCTGAAATCGATCCATCATCTTTAAGAGCGGCAAAGGCATGACCAGTTGAATAAATCTTAGTATAACCACTGTTCTTAGGTGCATTGTTACCTCCATTAATTGAACTACCCCAAGCCACAATAGAACCGTCGGACTTAAGGACAGCAAAGGCACCTTTATTGGGATAGTTTGGTGCATTAAAAATCCCGCCAAAATCATTGTAAGCACTAGAATAGTCTACTTCAGTAAAACGCCAATTCTCTGCTTTTATGCTACAAAATTTGCTGTCATCGTTGGCGTGAACTGTGATGACAACAAGAGACGCTATTAATAGCAAAGTACGGTTAATATTTTTGTTGATAATCATTAAATTCATTGTGTTTTCCTTTTTAGTTTTTAGATTTAGCTGGCAGTATGATAATAAATGATAAAAATTTTGTAAACCCTGATGGTCAATATTCGCATAAACTGTTAATTAATCGGGTGCACCTTTGCCTCCATAATTTGGATTCCCCCAAGCTGTGATTGATCCATCGGCTTTAACGGCGGCAAAAGAAAATTGATTTGAATAAATATCAATATAGCCACTGTCTCGGGGCAGGGGCGCATCTTTAGAGCCGTCAACCCCACGCCAGCCCCAAGCTGTGATTGAACCGTTAACTTTAAGGGCGACAAAGGTTCCATAAGTTGAAGAAATTTTGGTGTAACCACTGTCCTTAGGTGCACCTTTGCCTCCATAACTTGAGTTCCCCCAGGCTTTGATTGATCCATCGGCTTTAAGAGCGGC
>NZ_CDSC02000438.1 GCF_001298715.1 Bathymodiolus azoricus thioautotrophic gill symbiont | reverse complement strand
GGTTTGAATTTGCCGAAATTTTAGATTATGGAACCTTGTTAAGCTAAATGCAAAACTTTCTCAATATGTATTACAAATCAATACCTTTTTGAGCTCTGATATTAGACCTAAAAGCGTGTTTAATGTCTGCTATTTTACTAACGGTGTCAGCAACCCTGATTAAACCCTCTGAAGCAGTCCTACCCGTAATAACCACATGTTGGTTTTTGGGGCGTGCGTTGAGTGTATTTAAAATGACTTGTTCGTCTAAGTATTTGTAGTTAATCATATAGGTAAGTTCGTCAAGTACCACTAAATTAATAGCCTTATCTTTAAGATATTGCTCAGCTTGTTGCCAAGTTTCTAATGCCATTTTTTTATCAAACTCTTTGTCTTGTGTGTCCCAAGTAAAGCCTGCCTGCATAGATGTGGTATGGATATTTTCCTGTTTGGCAAAAAAAGCATCTTCGCCTGTATCTTGTGTGCCTTTTAGAAACTTGACGATGGCAACTTGCAACTCATGGCCTAATGCACGACACACCATGCCAAATGCGGAAGAAGATTTGCCCTTGCCATTACCCGTCAGTAAGACAATAATACCTTTATTTATATCTGCTTCTTTAATGCGAGCATCAATATGCGCTTTTTTGCGCTGCATTCTATCTTTGTACCCATTAGGCACTTTTTTGAAGCTTTAGCGCAGGATTAATGCGTGGCGCTAGTGTAAAGACAATAATGACTGCCACCATCCAGTACAGTGCGGTTGGGATTTCAATAATTGACCATTTTGCTATATATGCTGGGAAATCACCCCACCCTGTTTTACTATAAGTAGCAGTGAAAAAGTAATAACTGCTTGTTACTGCAAACCATTGTGTACAGGTGGCAGTGATAATAACGAATGCATTTTTAACGCTATTGTTATCAATTGCCAGCGTACTAATGGCTTTACTTATCCAAAAAATACCATAGTAAGTTAGTGGCACTAAACTATAAGCAGGGGTGATACAATTGGCACTAACACCTTGGTGTACGATCACATAATTATCAATTGCCACGCTACTCAAAATCAGCGTGAATACCACCCAAAACTTGCGAAAATAGACGCCCGCAATAAATAAGGCAGGAATGGTGAAATCAGGCAAATGCAGGAATGATGAAAGCCAGTTGTCGTGTCCGCGCGTGGCAATCATTAAAAGCACCATAATGAGTACAGCAAATAGGGCGTTGATTTGTTTTGTCATTTTTAATCCTCTAATATTTCTTAGTTATAAAGTATAAGGTATAAATGTATTTAAACCTTATTTTACCCATTTTTTACCTTATTCGTTAAACTTGACTCTAGGTAGAGTATCGTGATTAGAATTTTTGATTGTAATAGAAATAAATGTGACAAGAATTAATAGGCGCCATAGAAAAAAACCTGCAAAACCAAAATCTTGTTGTTAATGATTCAATACACGATTGAGTATATAATTAGACACCAATGAGTGACGCTATCAAAATTATAAAAAACGGACTATGGAGCAACAATCAAGCTTTGGTTGCATTATTGGGTTTGTGTCCACTATTGGCAGTAACCAACAATATCACCAATTCAATAAGTTTGGGGCTTGCCACCACTTTTGTATTAGTGGCTTCCAACACAACTGTTTCAATTTTTCGCAACACCATTCGCAAAGAGGTTCGTATTCCAATCTTTGTGCTACTTATCGCTTCTTTTGTAACCATTGTTGAGCTAATAATGCAATCATATTTTTACGACTTGTATTTAATACTGGGTATTTTCGTACCGCTCATTGTTACTAACTGTGCTATTTTGGGTAGGGCAGAAGCCTTTGCCAGTAAAAATACTTGGGGTAAATCAGCATTAGACGGCTTAATGATGGGGCTTGGCTTTTCAATTGTGTTGATTGTCTTAGGTGCAATGCGTGAGTTAATTGGCTCAGGTACTCTATTTGACCAATCAGCATTATTATTAGGCGATTTAGGCAACACACTTAGCATCACTGTATTTGAGGACTATCAAGGCACTTTATTGGCAATTCTACCGCCCGGTGCATTTATTGGGCTAGGGCTGATTGTGGCGCTCAAAAATTGGATTGATGCATAGCGTTAATGACTATTTAAATAGTCCTATTACTGATAGCACACCCCTCTTAGCTTTGGTATTGAAAAAGAACCATGCATGGTTAATTACCAACAAGGATTACACCTTAACCACGGAAGAAAAAAACACATTAAAACCTCTTATTGAGCAACGAGAACAAGGTGTTCCGTTTGCCTATTTAAGTGGTGTAAAAGGTTTTTATCACCTAGATTTTACAGTAACACCTGATACGCTTATTCCCCGCCCTGAAACTGAACTTTTAATCGATATTGCATTGGATTTATTTAAAGGAAAAGCGTGCAAGTTGTTAGATTTAGGTACGGGTAGTGGTATTATTGCCATCACACTGGCAGACAAAAATCCACATTGGCAGGTGGTAGCAACAGACTTTTCCAAACAAGCACTTAAAGTGGCAAGGCAAAATACCACTATTAATATTGATTTCCAACAAGGCAGTTGGTTTGATGCTGTACAAGATAAGCAATTTAATTTGATTATTTCCAACCCACCCTATATTGAACAAGATGACCCTTGCTTGAAGGATTTAATTCATGAGCCACAAACAGCGCTGGTGTCTGGAAAAGATGGCTTAGATGCTATTAGAATTATTATTAAACAAGCGCCAAAGCATCTAACCAATAATGGATTTTTATTGTTAGAGCATGGATACAATCAGCAAATAAAAATTGTTGAATTGCTAAAAGAAAATTTCACTCATATTCAAACATTTAATGATTATAATTCTAACAACCGCGCTGTCTTAGCGCAACTCAAATCCTGAGGAAAAAATGAAAAAAATAATACAGCTATTTACTGCGATTTTATTACTAATTACAACTGCTAATGCTACTTGGTTTAACAATGACGACAAGCCTAAAACAGCAACACAAGACAACAAAACCTACACCTTAAGATTAGCTGAGACTTGGCCCAGTAATTTCCCAATTTTTGGCGATACAACTAAGAAATTTAAACAACTAGCAGAGACAATGTCAAATGGTCGTTTAAAAATCCGCATTGACTCTAAAAACAAACACAAATCAGCACTCGGTATTTTTGATTTTGTTAAATCAGGTCAGTACGACCTAGGTCACTCAGGCTCTTACTATTGGAAAGGTAAAGACATTAATACCTTGTTCTTTACTTCAATGCCTTTTGGTATGACAGCGAACGAACAACACGCTTGGTTTGAATACGGTGGCGGTCAAGAACTTATGGATAAAGTTTACGCCAAACACGGCATAAAGTCCATCATCGGTGGCAATACGAGCAACCAAATGGGCGGCTGGTTTAAAAAAGAAATTAATTCCATTGAAGATTTAAAAGGCTTAAAAATGCGTATTCCTGGATTTGCAGGTGAAATTATGGCAGAAGTTGGCGCAAAACCAACTAATATCCCAGCAGGTGAGCTCTACACCGCACTTGATAGAGGCACAATTGACGCTCTAGAGTGGGTCGGTCCGTCACTAGATTTGCGCATGGGATTTCACAAGGTAGCGCCCTATTATTACACAGGCTGGCATGAGCCAGGTAGTGAGTTACAATTTCTCATTAATTTAAAAAAATACAACGCCCTACCAAAAGATTTACAAGCGATTTTAATCACCGCAATGAAATTATCAGCCTATGATATGTATGCACATTCCAACGACGCTAGCGCGAAGAACTGGGCAACAATGAAAAAAGATTATCCAAATATCAAAGTCAAAACTTTTCCAAAAGCGGTTTTTGCCAAACTCCGAGCAGCCAATGATAAATTGTTAGGTGAGTTGGCCGCAAAAAATCCACTGTCTAAAGAAATCATCGAATCTAGACACAATTATTTACAAAAAATCCGTGCTTGGACAAATATTTCAGATAAGGCTTATTTAAATAGTTTTGATTAACGCTCAATGTCGGTTGTTGCTAAGTATTTAACAAAACCCCAACTCCAATCAGGGAAGATCGGTTTTATTTATCGTGGTCAATCTAATGCAGACTGGGGTTTAACCAGCACTTATTATCGGCGTTTTAATTTCAGCAAATCAAACGATAAGAGCCACAACCCCACACAAAAGCAGTTTCAAGACTATCATAAAGATTTGATCAGTGATGCCAAAAGTTACCATTACCACAAAAAAGAATTAAACGATCTTGAATTATTACTAGAACTCCAGCATTATGGCGCCGCTACAGGGTTTGTTGATTTTAGTCGAGATTTTTTAATCGCCTTATGGTTTGCCTCTCATGGCAATCAAAACACAGGCGGCAAAGTTTTTTTACTAGATACCAATTCCATTGATAAATTCTCTGGATTACAAGAGGGTGAAGAAATTTTTGCCAAGTGCGACAAATTACAATTTGTAAGCAACAACTTTAAAAGCAATAATCGTATTTTTTCCCAAAAAGGGGTGTTTGTGTTTGGCAATCAAACAATTGACGATGTAAAGACAATTGAAATTTTGCAAGAGGACAAACAACCAATTTTGCAAGAACCGAGCAATATATTTTCTATTGATGAAAAATCCCTATTTCAAGATATTCATGGTTTTTCGATGGTAAATGATGTTAATCACCCTATTTATGAAAAAACTGCAGAAGAGTATATCGAAAAAGGTAATAACAATTATCACAAAAGTGAGTTTGAGAAGGCAATTGAGGCTTACAAAAAAGCCATTGAGATTAATCCTGATAGTGATATGGCTTATTCCAATATGGGGA
>NZ_CDSC02000439.1 GCF_001298715.1 Bathymodiolus azoricus thioautotrophic gill symbiont | reverse complement strand
TTCTATCAACATCTTCTTTGTTAAAAAACAAATGCTCGTTACAAATTTCGTTATGAATGGCTATTTCACCACGCTCTTCTAATAATTTCCTGGCTTCTTCTTCACCAAGGTTAAGAACAATACTTTCAAAGCGTTCACGCTCTTGCTGGCATTCATAATAAATACTTTTACCGGTAAAAATCTCAAGCACTTCTTCGTGAAATAGCCTGTGTAATAATGACTCCATATCCAATTCACACATTTCTTTATCAGTTACAGTGTCCGCCAAAGTAGTGATACGGCGCCAGTCTTCTGAGTCCTTAGTCTTAGATTTTGGCATTTTTTGAATCAGTATTGCTGACAATGTGTCTTTACTTGAACTAACCCAAAGTTTGGAGTCCAGTTGTTCAGATTGAGAAAAATAATCCTCGAAAGTTTGCAATAAACTCTTATCATTTCTTGGCGCTAAAGACTGAAAACTGCTATCAGTTTGTGCATTGTATAAAGTAACAACAATCTGCCCCTTACCCAATAGCGCATCAAGTGTATCATCATCGGTAATATCACTATCTGAGCGTACCATGCCACGGATTTTTAAATTATGCGTTACTTCCACTAATAGCAAACTCACCACACCATCACCTTGCAATTGCAAAGTAAGTTTTCCCTTGTGCTTCATACCGCTTGTCAGCATAATTGCTAGCGCGCTAAGTTCACCAAACAGTTGTCTAACTTGTCTAGAATAACCGCGATTTTCAATCATTGCTTGCCAAGCCTCAGACATCGATAGGTATTGTCCACGAATGTCAAGTTCTTTAAATAAAAATCTCGTTTGTATATTCATAGGTATGATTTTAGTTTATGCAAAAAGTTATTGAAAAGAAAATTGTTGTTGATTGTGATGGTTATTGCGCATAATAAAACGGCTGCCAGAAAATTAAATGAATAATTAAATCTTGAAATAAATCTTTTGTGAATGCTATTTTTTGAATCAACCCTTATCTAATATCTTTTAGAGACCTTTACATAAATAGGGATGATTGACAAAAGCCAATTTTTGCCCAATTGGTGATTTCTTTAAACCTTGTCCTAGCAGGGTTAAGATTGGGTTTACCCTCCTAGAGGACTGCTGGGTATCGCTGGAAAAATCGCCAAGTGGGTGAAAATTAGCTCTAAAGTTATTATAATTTTTGGGACTAACTTACATTAATACCAAAACCACAACAAATACAATAAAATAGGCAACACTCACAACACTCATGAAATAATAATGACTCAATACACAAACACCATTAGCACATTTGAACTATTAGAAAGGTTTCCAACCGAAGAATCTGATCGCCTATATTTTGAACAAAAACTTTGGAACAACAAACCCAAATGTCCGTCATGTGCCAATCAAACACCCAAACAGATTTATCATCACCCCTCCCGTCTTGGCTTATACTGTTGTAAATGTTGTAAAACCCAATTTAGTGTTCGTAATAACACGCTCATGCATGCCAGTAAAATCTCGTTAAGAAAATGGCTTTATGGCATGTATTTAGTGGTGACTGCTCGCAAGGGTATATCCAGTTACCAACTTGTAAAAGAACTGGGTATTACCCAAAAATCCTCATGGTTTATGGGGCATAGAATACATAAAGCTTGCAAAAACAATAATGTCATTATTTCTGGAATAATTGAAATAGACGAAACCTAAACCTATATAGGTGGTAAAGAAAAAAACAAACATCAACATAAAAAAACCAAAGGTACACAAGGTAGGAGCACTAAAACCAAAACCCCTGTGGTTGGTATGCGCTGCCGTAATGGCATACTTGTTGCTGCCAAAATGGATAAAGTCAATAGTGCCAATATTCAGA
>NZ_CDSC02000440.1 GCF_001298715.1 Bathymodiolus azoricus thioautotrophic gill symbiont | reverse complement strand
ATCCAGTATCAGTTTTGCCAAAGATAACATAGGATTTACCTGCAGATGAACTGGCATTATAAGCACCTACAATTAAATCATCTAAGCCATCGCCGTTGACATCGCCTGCACTGGAGACTGAGTAGCCACTATAATCGCCCGCTAACTCGCCATTAATAACAAAGCCACCAATACCAGCGGCAATGTCTGATAATTCAACAACATTGGTGTTGTTGTTTTTGCCGAATACAACATACGATTTACCTTTGTGTGATTTACCGCTTGAATCGTCGACACCATAAGCACCTACAATTAAATCATCTAAGCCATCGCCGTTGACATCGCCTGCGTTGGAGACTGAGCGGCCACTATAATCGCCCGCTGACTCGCCATTAATAACAAAGCCACCTGTGCTTGTACCAGTAGCAATGTCTGATAATTCAATGGCTCTGGTGTTGTCTTTTTTGCCAAACACAACATACGATTTACCTGCATTTGATTTACCGCTTGGATCGGCTTGCCTAGCACCTACAATTAAATCATCTAAGCCATCGCCGTTGACATCGCCTGCGTTGGAGACTGAGTAGCCACTATAATCACCCTTTGACTCGCCATTAATAACAAAGCCACCTGTACCAGTAACAATATCTGATAAATTAATAGCAGTGTTGTCTTGTTTGCCGAACACAACATACGATTTACCTTGACCCTTTGGATTGGCTACATAAGCACCTATAATTAAATCATCTAAGCCATCGCCGTTAACATCGCCTGCGTTGGATATTAGGTAACCTTTATGATCATTCCCTGACTTGCCATTGATAACAAATCCGTCTGTACTTGTGCCAGCAGCAATAGCTGGTAAATTAATAGCATTGGTTCCTTGTTTGCCGAACACGACATATGATTTATCGTCATGTGCGCTAATAATTAAATCATCTAAGCCATCGCCATTAACATCACCTGCACTGGAGACCAAGTGATTACTCCAAACATTCCCTGACTCGCCTTTGATAAGAAAGCCATTTGCGCCAATAATGCTTGACAATTCAATAGCATTAGTGTTGTCTTTTTTGCCGAATACAACATACGATTCACCTGCGTGTGATTTATCTTTTGGATTAGTGTTATAAGCACCCACAATTAAATCATCTAAACCGTCACCATTAACATCGCCTGCGCTAGAAACTGAATGTCCGCTATAATCACCCACTGTCTTGCCATTAATAACAAAGCCACCTTTGCCAGCAGCAATGTCTGATAATTCAACGATATTAGTGCTTTGTTTGCCAAACACAACATAGGATTTACCTGCGGATGATCTACCACTTGGATCAGCATGATAAGCACCCACAATTAAATCATCTAAGCCATCGCCGTTGACATCGCCTGCGCTGGAGACTGAGTAACCACTACGATCATATGCTGACTCGCCGTTGATAACAAAGCCACGCTGGTACTCTTTTAACATTACATCTTTTTGCATCCAAAGCTCAGCATTAGCATCTCTATGAGTGTAAAC
>NZ_CDSC02000514.1 GCF_001298715.1 Bathymodiolus azoricus thioautotrophic gill symbiont | reverse complement strand
TTCAACATAGATAAAATAGGTTATTTCCTTAATTTTTCAAGTCCGTTAATTGTTTTTTCCACCAAGCCATCGGTATTATTTTTTTCTTTGATGGTGGAATACGCAATGGCATCTGCCAGCTTAGGTAAAAATTCTTTTTGGTATGCGTCATTTTCATGTTTCACTCGTTCAAACATTTTTGACATTGCCACACGATTGCTTGCTTCAATACGCAATGCCTTGGCGTTGGTGTATTGGCGGATAATGGTAAAAGTAATGATAGAGAAAAATACATAAGCAGTATAAAAAGACATATTAGATGGCATACTAGTTATATCAAAAACATACACAGTATCAGGCAGTCTATTGATTATCTTTTGTCCATACACAAAGAAAGCTATCATTGCAATAATTACAATTATACTAATCCACATCCATTTTTTTTCATCTGTCTTATGTTCGCCTTTTAATTCTTCTAAAGTGTCTTGAAAATCTTGCGTTTTTTTAATATCCCTTGAAAAATTTTTTTTTATTGATTTTATTTGTTCGCCAGCAATAGCACTAGGGTCTAACGCTTCTGCTTTTTTAAAATCTTCAATCGCCTCTTTTTCTTTTCCTAGCTTTCTGTAAGCAAGGCCACGATTAGTAAAGGCTACTGCGGCATCTTCTGGATTGAGTTTAATGGCTTGACTGAAGTCTTTAATGGCCTTTTGATACTCGCCTAAGTTGGCATAAGCAACGCCACGATTAGTAAAGGCTGCGGCATCTTCTGGATTGAGTTTAATGGCTTGATTTAAGTCTTTAATGGCCTTTTGATACTCGCCTAAGTTAATATAAGCGACACCACGATTAGTAAAGACTTCGGCATCTTCTGGATTGAGTTTAATGGCTTGATTGAAGTCTTTAATGGCCTTTTGATACTCGCCTAAGTTAATATAAGCGAAACCACGATTATTAAAAATCGTGGAATTTTCTGGATCGAGTTTAATGGCTTGATTGCAGTCTTTAATGGCCTTTTGATACTCGCCTAAGTTAATATAAGCGAAACCACGATTCTTAAAAATCGTGGAATCTTCTGGGTTAAGAGTAATAACCTGATCATAATCATTAACAGCTTTCTGGTACTCACCTAAATCAATATAAGTATCGCCACGATTCTTAAAATACATATAATTTTTTGGGTCAAGTTTGATAATTTGAGTGCAAATTTCAATTTTTCTAGTGTGATTATCACTATCATCAATCTCATTAAATTCTGCTCTTAATTCATCAAGCGTCATTTTCTTAACATTTTTATCACTCATACAATCGCTCTTGTGCAAACAAATCCTACACTCCTAATCCAAAAATAAAAACCAAAAAAACACACAAACCCCAACTAGTACAATGATTTCAACCAAAAACAGTTTTACCCATTAGATGAAAACCAAAGGCAACCAAGCCCCTCATTAACCAACCAAACTTTATGCGTTTATGAACATTTTAAACGACAAACTTGATACAACTAACGAACTTTTGACCTCCCGTATTGGGCTTATTACACTAGCGCATACTATCCGAGTATTGGATTTATCAAAAACAATAGATCAACACTTCCCCGCATCGGGCAGTAATTGTGCCCTTAAAGCCTCAACCTTTATTAATACCTTAGTACTGAGCCAATATGAGGGCGGTGAATGTCTAAACGATATTGTTCATATTGCCAAAGACAAAGCTTTGAGTCTTGTCACTAATCAAAAAGTACCAACCCCGCAAGCTATTGGCACTTGGCTTAGACGCTTAGGCAAAGACAACCAAGGTGTTAAAGCCCTGCAAAAGGCCAACAAAACGCTCTTGAATT
>NZ_CDSC02000441.1 GCF_001298715.1 Bathymodiolus azoricus thioautotrophic gill symbiont | reverse complement strand
CCTTTGTTGATTTGTAACCGTTAAGGCAATTCTTCCCAAAGCAAATGGCTTTGGATAAGGTGAATGAAAAAGAAGTGTTTAAGGCAACAGATTTAATGAATAATAGACCTAGGAAATGCTTGGGGTATAAGACCCCGTTTGAGGTTTTTGCTGAGTTAACTGGTAAAGACTATTTTTTAAACTGAAGTGTTACACTTATAGGTTGAATTCGCTCCCATTGAATTATGCAAATACTACGGTAAGCCATGTTTGAACAAACTTTCAAAAATATAGACGATATACTACATAAAGATGCGGGCTGTGGTAGCGAGTTAGATTATGTAGAACAAACCTCATGGGTGTTGTTCTTAAAATATTTAGATGATTTAGAGCAAGACAAGCAAACAGAAGCCGAACTCACTGAAAAAGCTTATCAACCCATTATTTCTGCTCAATTTCAATGGTCAACTTGGGCAACGCCAAAACTTGATAATGGCGATATTGACCATAACGCCTTAACAGGCGATGATTTGTTAGATTTTGTTAATAATCAGTTGTTTCCTTATTTAAAAAAATTCAAAGCACAAGCCACAAATGCCAACACCATTGAATACAAAATTGGTGAAATTTTCTCAGAATTAAAAAATCGCATTCAAAGTGGCTACAATTTACGAGAAGTGATAACGCTTGTTAATGAGTTGCGTTTTAGAACGCATCAAGAAAAACACGAAATGAGTCACTTATATGAAAGCAAAATTAAAAACATGGGCAACGCTGGACGCAATGGCGGCGAATATTACACCCCCCGTGCCTTGATTAAAACCATTGTTAAAGTAGTTTCACCCAAAATAGGTAATACTGTTTACGATGGGGCAGTTGGCTCGGCTGGGTTTTTGGTAGAGGCGTTTGCTTATCTTAAGCAGCCCGATCTCTCCGCAAAACAAGCCCTAATTTTGCAAAAAAATACTTTTTACGGCAAAGAAAAAAAATCCCTTGCTTATATTATCGGCATTATGAATATGATTTTGCATGGGATAGAAGCCCCTAATATTATCCATACCAATACCCTGGCTGAAAATTTAAGCGATATTGAAGAAAAAGACCGCTATGATATTATTTTAGCCAACCCCCCTTTTGGTGGCAAAGAGCGGGTAGAAGTGCAACAAAATTTCCCCATAAAAACAGGAGAAACTGCCAGCTTATTCCTACAACATTTTATTAAAATACTCAAAGCAGGTGGTAGTGCGGGCGTGGTGATTAAAAATACTTTTTTAAGCAACACCGATAATGCCTCTATTGCCTTACGCAAAGAATTATTAAACACTTGCAATTTACACACGGTGCTAGATTTACCTGGTGGAACCTTTACAGGCGCAGGGGTAAAAACCGTGGTGCTGTTTTTCAACAAAGGCGAAGCCACCAAGGAAACTTGGTTCTACCAGCTCAATTTAGACAGAAACTTAGGCAAAACCAACCCCCTCAATGAGCGAGATTTAGCCGATTTTATCCAATTACAAAAATCCAGTGCCCAGAGTGAAAACTCATGGGCAATAAAGATAGAAGACATTGACCAAACCACCTTTGATTTGTCCGTTAAAAATCCCAACATGCCAGAGGAAGCAGCATTACGAAGCCCTGAAGAGATTTTTAAAAAAATATCCGAGCTTGATGAAGAAAGTAAAACAATATTAAAAACTATTAAACGGTTATTATGAATGAAAAACAAGACATTAGATGGAAGCAAAGATTTCAAAACTATGCCAAAGCGTTTGCTTTATTGCGAGTTGTTGTTGAGGAAAATGAAGATATTTGCACTTTATCTGATTTAGAAAAAGAAGGACTTATTAAAAGATTTGAATTTACCCTTGAGCTTGCTTGGAAAGTCCTTAAAGATAAAATGCAAGATGACGGCATTATTATTGACAGAATCAGTCCAAAATATGTTATAAAACTAGCTTATAGTAGTAAATATATAGATGATGCAGATGTTTGGCTATCAATGATAAATGACAGGAATTTGATGAGTCATACTTATAATTTTGCTAATTTTAACAAAACTATAAAATCTTTAAAAGAAACTTATTTCCATCATTTAGAAAAGTTTTACATTGATTTTATTGAA
>NZ_CDSC02000442.1 GCF_001298715.1 Bathymodiolus azoricus thioautotrophic gill symbiont | reverse complement strand
ATCTAATTGAACAAGGCTATCGATACGGAGACTTTGAAGCGCATAATGGACTATGGAGAATGACCCTTGATACCGATTACGATGTGCTTGCGCGTATGGCGTTAGTGCCTAGAGTATTAGAAGCCAGAGGTTTAGATGCCACACCAAAAATCCAAAAACGCTTTATGCATTCTGAATTCAATGCCATGGTTGGCATTTTAGACATTATATTTTTTGATGAAATCAATCATGTGAAAATCGGCAACACTTGGTTTCACTACCTTTGTAAACAAAGAAATATTGAGCCCCTGAGCGCCTTTGATAAGTTGGTGAAAAAACACATAGGCAACAAACTTCGGGGTTCATTCAACATTGAAGCTAGAAAATTAGCTAACTTTTCCAAACAAGAATTGGAATACCTAGAGCGTATCTAACCAATCAGCAACTTTAACAATAAGGCGCTCAACCGAACCATCATTCTTATTGTAATAATGTTGCGCATTTTCAATAATCATCTGCGCTGATTTTTTATTGCCTGCAATCTTAATTAGATGCTTCCTGTAGTCTGCTAATTTTCTCACCCCAGAAAAATCCTGGTTAGCATAAACATCCAAGATAGGCACCGACATCTTGTGAAATGGGAAACCATTAACAATCTTTTGCTTGTAATCTGTTGCACCCGCGCCAATACCAATATAACCTTCAATCTTGCTATCACCATATTTCTCAATGTAGCTTGTTGCCATATGTGCACCACAGCCGTGTGCAATCAGTACAATATTATCAATCCCTTTTTCTTTATAAAAATTAATCGCTACATCAATACGCTCATGTGAATAAGGGAAAATTGGCACATAATCGTAATATTTGGCCTCCTTACCCAATACTGGCATCTGTACCGATAATGTATGCCAGCCCTTTTCTGTCAAACCAATGCGTAGTGGCTTAATCGTATCCGACCAGTTTGCGTGCTGTCCACGATTATGCAAGATAATGACGCCACCCTTGGGTTTATCCGCTTCACTTTCCATAAAGATACTAAAAATTTCCCTGCCATTTTTAAGTGTTAAATACTCAACATCGCCATCCAGAACTGCATCAGCAATTTGATTGACAAGGCGATGCTCTCTATCAAAGTATGGATCAACCCCTACAAACTGATTGAACTCAGCGCGTAATTTATTCGGATTAAACTCACCAAACATTGGCAAGTCTGGCAATTTCGGTATAAATGGTAATGGAAAATCTGCATAAACACTGTGTGTACACACCAGTATTGTTAAACTTAGTAATATTTTATTCATTCTATTCTCTCTTCAATTTATCCAACGCAGTTTGTGCCTGCGGATGGTTGTTGTCTTTTGCTCTTTGAAACCAATAAGTTGCCTCCTTAAAACTGTTTTGCTCTAAAAATAACGAAGCCAGATTAAACTGCGCGTATTCATCATTCATATTCGCTGCTGTTAGCCACCATTGCTGCGCTTGGTTTTTCTTACCTTGTTGATAATACAACATTGCCAATTCACTCTGAGCATAAGAAAGCCCTTGTTTAGCAGCTTTTTCAAACCATTCAAATGCTTTCTTTTCATCTTTACTTACACCCAGCCCATGCAAATAACTCAGTCCAATATTATTCTGAGCTGGGCTATGCCCTGCTTTGGCAGCACGCATCATCCATACAAATGCATTTTTGTTGTATCCTGCCTGCGAGTAATGATAGCCAGTGCGATACCATGAGTTTGCACGACTGTCTGCAAATGCTGGTGGTACGCTTAATACCCCCAATACAAAGAGTGAAAACACCACTATAAAACTTTGATTTTTTTGCATTATTATGTACTTTTATTCTGTCAAGTCATTTCACAATAATGAATAACCAAAAAGATACTATTTTTTTACCAACAATAATCATTCATTATTATGTAACAACCTTGCAATAAAAAAGGGCGTTATTACGCCCTTTTCCTTAGTTAAAAGTCATTAAAAATTACTTCTTTAAATTGTTAACTGTACTAAGTCCTAATGAATGCCATGCATTCATACCACTGCGGTAATACTTAAGTTTGTGCTCTGGGTAACCCAGCGAAAGTAGCGCTCTAATTGCTGCAGGTGATTGACCACACCACAAACCATTACAGAACAAATACAAAGTTTTGGCTTTACTGAAGTTAAAAATACCATCTTGCTCAGTCACACCAAACCTTTTGGTTAGGATCTCCATCACTGCATCTGGATCCTTAGCAATTGCCTTAGCGTTTAGTTTCTTGTATGAGATGTTAACTGCACCTTTGATTGTGCCACCTTTTTTAGCGGTAGTCCAAACTGGCGTGCGTGCATCAATCACCATTTTTGACTTATCACCTCTAGAAATATCACGAAGTGCATAGAGAACATCTAATTCGCTCACTGTATCAACGGCTGCTGGTGCAAACGGGTTTGTCGGTTGGATACAAAACGGCGGACAAGGACGCGAAGTCTTTGCAAATACTGGATTAATAGTGGCTTTGTTGTTTTGATTACGAGAGATACCTGCTATGCTCATAACGCCTTTAGTGATGCCAACTGGCTTATTAGCTGTTACAGCCGTTGACGCTAATAATGCTACTGATGCAGCACTTATTACTAATGTTTTAAGTTTCATTTTGTTTCCTTTCTTTGTTATAAAAAAATAACTCTTTCGAGTTGGTTATTGATAGCCCTCTATCATAAGTGGCACTAAAAATTCTTGTCATTTATTTGCTAATCGCAACTAGGCTCTTCTTCTAAGTTGTGTTGTGCGTAATAATCAACCACACAAACCTCGCGTTTATCTTCATCATCAATGTCTTCGCAACGATCTTTGGCACCATCACGCACTGCTTGCATTTGTTTTTCAGTGGGCTCGTCATTTAAAACAGCAACACCATCTTTTACATCAGCAAATACATTAAAACTTAATAACAACCCAAATAATATGGCTAATTTTTTCATTGTTGCTTCCTATATTTTGATTAATTGAAAATTGTTATTATTCACAAGAAAAAATACTTTGCAAGTCTATCTATATTTAATAATATTATAATAATCCAATATTGTTGATCGATTATACAAATTCTAAGTGCAAATTTTTGTTGGTTGATGACACCTGATTCAAACTGTAACAGCATAATAAGATGACTGTAAACAATCAGATCTATACAACACTTTCCCTATGTTTGTTGTTGCAAGTGGTAGAGTTTTGCATAACCACCATTTTTATCTATCAGCTCTTGATGTGTGCCCTGCTCAGTGATTCTGCCTTTATCAATAAAAACAATCACATCTGCATCTTTAAGGGTGTTAAGGCGGTGAGCAACCGAGATAACGGTTCTATTTTTTCTTATTTCTGGTAGGTGGTTTAAAATAACACGCTCTGAAGCATAGTCTAAGGCAGAAGTTGCTTCATCTAAAATTAAAATCTTAGGGTTGTTAATAAGTGCTCGCATAAATGCGATTCTTTGTCGTTGTCCGCCTGATAAATTACTGCCTTTTTCGCTTAACATTGTCTCGTAACCTTGTGGCAATTCTTCAATAAAATCTGCACCGCACATTTTGGCAATTTTTTGTAATTGTTCTGTTGTAACATCAGGGTTAGCGAGCTTAAGGTTGTTGATAATAGTGTCTTGAAATAACTCACTATTTTGCAATACAACACCCATATTCATTCTTAATTCAGTTGGCGAGAGTGTTCTAATATCTAACCCGTCTATTAATATCTCCCCTGTAGTAGATTGATAAAACATTTGTAATAATTTGGTTAATGTGCTTTTTCCAGAACCAGAAGGCCCCGTTATACCAAGCATGCAACCTGGTTCCAAGGTTAAATTAATGTCTGATAAAACGGCAGGCAATTCTTTTTGGTAAGTGAAATAAACACCCTTAAAAACAATACCACCTGAAATCTTACTAAGGAACATATTTTTGGGTAATTCTTCTAACGGCTCTTTAAGAATTAAACTAATTTTTTTAATGGAAACCAATGTATATTGGAAATCTTGCCATATTTGTGCTAAACGAATCACAGGCTCCACAACATAATTGGAGTACATGCGAAAAGCAATGAAAGCGCCAATGGTTAAGTTACCTTCTAGTACTTCAGTAATGCCTAACCATAAAATGACAATAATCATTATTTTATTAATAAGTGAGATGCCTTGCATGGAAAAAATATTAGTCAATTCTGCTTGTGCATAGGCATGCTGATATCTACCTAATCGTTTTTCCCATTGACGGATGAATCTATTTTCTGTTGCCATTACCTTGATTGAGTTGATGCCGTATAAAGTTTCTGTTAATAATGCGGTGTTGTCTGCATTTGCATCAAAAGATTGTTCACTGCGTTTACGCACAACTGGACCTACTATTATCCAAAAGAAAAAATAAATCAGCAAAAATATTAATACAATAACCGTCATAAAAACAGAATATTGAAACATTACCGAGAAAAACACCACCACAAAAATCAAATCAATCACTAGAGTGAGTGAATTTCCGGTCATGAACTGCCTAATATTTGCCATTTCTCTCATAAAAGCGGTTATTTTTCCAATTTGATTATTTTGAAAAAAAGACAATTTCAGTTGCATTAAATGTTCATAAATACGACTGGTTAATTCTGAATCTATTTTAGAAGTTAGATTGGAAAAAGCGAAAGATCGCATCAATAAAAAAATCGGGTCAGTCAAAGCAAAAAATAGCATTGCTGTCATAATAGTTTGTAGAATGGTAAGGTTGAAACTGGGTAATGCGCTGTCTAAAAAATATTGAAATAATAAGGGTGTGAGCAGCATAATCAGCTGGATCATAATAGAGATAAAAATCACCGATAAAAATTGTTTTTTATGTTTCTTGATTGAAGGCAAAAACCATTGAAAAATAGAACCATTTTTAATGGGGACATTCTGCACGGTATTGGCATCATATTCTTCTAAATTATTGGCAATGGCAATACAGGAATTTTGCCAAATTTGATGACAATCTGGCATGCTTATTTGCCAGCTCTCCATACCATCAAAGACCGTGATATTTTCTCCGTCAAATGCCTCGAGGAGCAACCAATTATTTTGACACTGGATAAGCACGGGGAGGTGTAATTTATGCAATTTATTGAGATCAATTTGCATATATTCTGCATTAATACCCGCCCATTTAATGGCGTATATCAGATCAGATTGGCTTAAATGACTGTTTTGACTGCTGACCAATAAATGGCTAAGGCTTTTCAGTTCAATATTTTTTTCAAAATGTTTTAATAACTCAACGATGCAACGCAAGGCGTGGCTGTTGGCAGTGAGATTAGCGCTCTCTAAGTCCTTCATTGACATGCTCCAGAACAGGCGATAATAAATAGTCAATCACGCGGCGTCGCCCTGTTTCTATCCTAACAACGACTGACAGGCCTGCGTGTAAGCGTGTGGTTTTACCCTTATATTGTATTATGTTGTCTTTGAGGTTGATGGTGGCTAAAAAAACATACCCCATCTCTTCGTCTTCAACAGAATCTTGATAAATATTTTCAACCACTCCATCAATTGCACCGTATTTTATATAATTAAAAGCATCCAATTGCACGCTTGCTATTTGCCCAGTGCGCACAAAACCCACATCTTTGTTTAATATTTTTACTTCGGCTTTCAAAGAAAGTTTTCCGATGGGGACAATAGACATTAATTCTTGTGCAGAGGTAACCACACCGCCAATTGTGTTGATGGCGATTTCTTGTACAAAGCCCTCTATTGGCGCATAAAAACGCATGGTTTGTTGTTGGTTTTGATATTTTTTTAACGCCTCCGATGTTTCAATAATATCCAATTGATTTTTTTGGTATTCTTTGTAAATTTTATTTTTCTTTTGACTGATAGCAAATTTTTTATTACTTTTTTCTAATTGACGATTGTCGTTTATTTCGTGCAGTTTTGATTGTTTGCTGAGCAGCTCTTTTTTAGATTGTAGTAATTCCTTCTGCGCTTGCAGAAATTGTAATTCAGAAATGTCTTGATCATCAAAAAATTGACTGAACATTTTGACACGCTTGCGTGCATTTTCTATCATAGATTGCTCTAATTCAATTTCCTTTTTTAAATTGTTACTGGATTTTTTTAGATTGTCAATTTTGGCATTAAATTGTGCAATTTGTTTAAAGAATTCTTCTAAATCTAGGGTGGTTTGTCTATTGTGCAAAATGTTAATTTTAGGGGGCTTTTCCGCTTGTTCAATTTGCTCAATAATGGGGAAAATGTATTTAAAATTCTGCTGATTTTGTTGATAAAACGACAATTTCGCCTGAAAGTTGACAATATTGGTTTTTGCCTCTATGTCGCTCAATTGCACCAACAAATCTCCTTTTTGCACAACTTGCCCTTCTTTAACATAAATTTTTTCAATTTTTCCTGGATTCAAAGATTGAATTTTTTGCGACTTGCCAGAGACAATTAATTTACCTGTGGTATTTGCATAAATAGCAATGTGGCTAAAATAAGACCATAACAACACTATTGTTACAAATGCAACCACGCTCCAGCCAATTAGGCGAGAGAAATTTGTCGGCGCTTGTTTTTGAATGCGTAAATAAGTAGGGGAGAATTCAAAGGCTTTGTTGTCGATTTCTTTGCTAACAAAGATTGAGGAAAATTTCTTCTTAAGGTCTTGGTCGCATACAACCTTGCTGGCGGATAAATACAGATGACTGATAAAATTCATTTTTTGCTCAACGGCTAATTTCTTTAACCCTTTTTTTAGCAAGACTAAGGTGGGATTAAAAAAATTTCCAAGGTGATATAAATTGGATTTTCGACGATTATTCATACAAGACCTTTGTTAGATAAAGCGTAATTCATGAAGGGATAAGAGTTAAGTATTTGGTCTTATCTTCACCCGTTAAAATATCCGTTATTTTACCTTTATTGATAACCACCACTCGATCACAAGAGCGAATAGTGGACAAACGATGGGCGATAGTAATCACTGTTTTACCGCGTGATATTGCAGCCATATTTTGACGAATTAATGCTTGAGACTCTTCATCCAAAGCAGAGGTTGCTTCATCCAAGATGAGTAATTTTGGTTGGTCAATAATGGCTCTGGCAAAGGCAATTCTTTGTCTTTGTCCGCCTGATAAAGACTTGCCACCTTCTTGAATCTCAGTATTGTATCCCAATTGCATTTTGCGAATAAATTCATCGGCACCTGAGGTTTTTGCCGCCTCAATTACTTGCGCTATAGGCAAAGTTGGATTCTTATGGGCAATATTTGCTCGCACACTTTCTTGAAAAAGGTAGTTTTCTTGTAAAACAACGCCGATTTGATCTCTTAATGAATGTTTGTCTATTTTGTTAATATTAACATCGTCAATATAAATATCGCCAGAATCAGGCACATATAGACCTTGTATTAATTTGGCAATTGTGCTTTTCCCAGAGCCAGATCCACCGACCAATGCCACACTTTCACCAATCTCAATGGTTAAATTAATATTTTCAAGCACCAAATTACCAGTAGGTGTATATTTAAAAAACACATTTTTAAGTTCAATTTTTCCTTGCAATTTATGTGGAACCTGGTTTTTCTTCTTTTCAGCAGGTGTATTTAAAATACTGCTTAATCGCTCAACGGCTATTTTTGTTTGTAAAAATTCTTGCCACAATGAAGTAAGTTGATTAAGAGGTTGTTGAAACATAGACAACAACATATTAAAGGCAATTAATTGTCCAATAGTCATATTTAATGCAAATACTTCGGTGGCACCCAGCCATAAAATCAACACCCCCACAACTTTTGAAAAAATACTAACCATTTGTGAGGCAAAGGTATTTAATTTTTGTAAATTATAATTCACGCCAACCATGCTGCTGGTTTGCTTGTTCCAGCGTTTTAACATTACCCGCTCTAATGCCATACTTTTGATGGTTTCACTATTGGAGATAGATTCTGTTAAAAAGGCGGTATTTTTTGCTCCCTTGCTGAATGACAATTCAATATATTTAATCAGTTTTGGTGTCAACAACCAAGCGCTAATAAAATAAAATGGCACTGTAATGGCAACCACCAAGGCTATTTTTGGGGAGATATAATACATGACAAAAAAAGTGATGAATAAAAACACAAAGTCAATCACACTTAATAACGCTTTACCAGTAAAAAATTCACGCACACTATTAATCTCTTGCGCCCTACTCACTAACAATCCAACAGATTTGCTTTCAAAAAAAGCAATGGGCAAATGTATCAAATGCTTAAATAAACGCATTCCCAAACCAATATCGATGCGATTGGCAGTGTGTAATAATAAATATTCGCGTATACTGGTTAAGGCGATTTCAAATAGATTGGCACTCAGTAAGGCAATCAATAAAATTATCATCGTTGATAAGGCGTTATTGACAACCACTTTATCAATGACCACTTGAAAAATCAATGGCAAGATCAACGCCACAATTTTTAAAACGCAAGAAAAACTAATGATTTCTAATAAGGTATTACGATAACGCAAAAATTCAGGCACAAACCACTCAAGTCCAAATTTGGCGGTGTCTTTGACAAAAATAACATTGCCACTCCAAACTTGTTGAACATCAGATAATTGAAATTGAGCGGGCTCCTTGTCAGGACGCTGAATTAAAACCCCCTCTTGGGATAAATGAGCAACCACAGAAGGCTGATTATCTTTGGTAAAAAAAATAAAGGGCACTCTCTTTTGTAGTTTTTTAACAGAGAGTTTTGCTTTGCTAAACTGGAGTTTTAATAGATTCTCCTTGGCAAATAAATGCAGTTTTTCTTCATCATAGGTACTATTTTTACTTTCTTGAATAAGAATGTCCTTGGCAAGAACTTCTTCTCTTAATAGTAGGAATAACGTATAAACTGATTGATAAACTGGTTGCAATACTTAAGGCTCACTAAAAAACTATTTATCCCGAGCTTTTTCAATCTCTTGTTCAGTTGGAATAATGCCAGCTGCCTGAAAGCGCTGAATCATATCCTTCATTTTGTCATCTTGCATTAGCCCTTCAATCACACTTAGCATATACAAAAAACCATTTAACGGCATAGTGATTTGCCCCAAATCGTCAAATTTTGGTGCGTTATTGTCATCGGTTATTGGTTGTTCAGAAGATTGTGCCACTAAGTTCATTTTGACAATGCCATTGTTAACATTAATGGCACTAACAGTATCTACAAATATATTTTTGTTGTTCATATTTTATTCTC
>NZ_CDSC02000445.1 GCF_001298715.1 Bathymodiolus azoricus thioautotrophic gill symbiont | reverse complement strand
ATGAAAACAATAATTAAAATATTATGTTTGTTGTGTCTACCAAGTTTGCTGTTAGCAGCAAATAAGCCAGATTTATTTCTACTCAAAACCTATGACGATAAAAAGTCTGTTGTGGGTTGGATGATGAGTGAGAAGTTTGATGGTATTCGAGGTTTTTGGAATGGCAAGCAGTTGTTAACTCGAGGTGGTCAACAAATTATAGCGCCTGATTGGTTTGTTGAAAATTATCCGCCATTTGCTATTGATGGTGAATTATGGACAAAGCGTGCGGATTTTGAAGAAATTAGTAGTATTGTTAGACGCAAAAATCCTGATGAACGCTGGCACAAAATCACTCATCAAATTTTTGAAGTGCCAAATCAAGATGGTGGATTGTTGGATAGATTGAAAGTTTTACGCAATTATTTAAAAAATCAAGCGAATACGCCGATTAAAATTATCAAACAATATCCGATTGCCCATCAAAATCAAGTGAAGAAATTCTTGCGTGATATTGTACATAAAGATGGTGAAGGCGTGGTGGTGAGAAACCCTGCTACGGCATATCAAACAGGTAGATTGAGCTCAGCACTTAAAGTGAAAAAATATCTAGATACAGAGTGTGTGATTGAAAAAATCTTGCCTGGAAAAGGAAAGTATGTGGGGAAGATGGGTTCGTTATTATGTAAAACTAAAGGCGGTGCAATGGTTAAGATTGGGTCGGGCTTTACAGATGTTCAGCGTAAAAACCCACCTGCTATTGGCACTAGCGTTACTTTTAAATATTATGGTTTGACGAAAAAAGGAAAATTTAAATATCCTGTGTTTTTACGCATTAGGACTCAACGAGACCTTTGCATAAATAGGTATGATTGGCAAAATCCAATTTTTGCCCAATTGGTGATTTCTTTAAACCTTGTCCTAGCAGGACTAAGACTGGGTTTAAAAAATCTCCAAGTGAGTGAAAAGTGGGTTTCTGATGATTATTCTTATTTATACAAAGGTCTCTCAATAAATATATTAAAATTACAAGCATTGTTTTTAACAAAAAAAATTAATATGGACAATACACAACAAGCAAGACAAAATTCTATTGACTCACAAATTCGCCCTTGGGGTGGACTCAACTATATTGCCAATAATGCGCTGAGAGATATTCCTAGAGAGGTTTTTGTACCTGAGGCGTATAAGAACCTTGCATTTGCCGATATTGAAATCCCACTAAACAAGCAAGCAAAAATGTTCAGCCCTAAGATTGAAGGTAGATTGCTTAATGCACTTAATATTAAATCACATGAGACAGTACTAGAAATTGGCACAGGTAGTGGTTATTTAACAGCAGTGGTTGCAAAGCTTTGTAAATCTATCACCAGTGTTGAAATCGATGAGGCGCTTAGCAATGGTGCAAAGGAAAAACTTAATGAGCTTAATATCAATAATGCACAACTTACAGCAGGTGATGCCTCTCAAGGTTGGCAATCAAATGATTTTTTTGATGTGGTGATTGTTGGTAGTGCAGTACCAGAGATCACGGGGCGTTATTTTCATTTGCTCAATGTGGGTGGCCGTATTTTTGTGGTTGAAGGCAAGGGTAATGCAATGACTGCAAAACTCATTACCCGCATTAGCGAGCACGAATGGGAAACTGAAGCATTGTTTGAAACACACCTAAGTACAATGCAAGGTTTGGAAGCAATAAAAAGCTTTGAATTTTAGCGGTCTAAGTCTATGAAACATTTTTATAATGCTGTTATCAAAAAACCTGGCAATAGTATTGTATTGCTGTTGTTGTTTGTTGTTTTTTTTATCGCGCAAATTCCTAATTTTCAATTAGACGCTTCAAGTGATTCATTGGTTTTAGAAGGTGATAATAATCTTCGTTATTACCAAAGTGTTAGAAAAAATTATGGCTCTGATGATTACCTAGTCATTAGTTACCAAGTTAAAGACAATTTACTCGCCCCAAAACAACTCAAGCATTTAGCAAGTCTTAAAAAAGACTTGCAAACTATCGAACAAATCAAATCGGTCACTACGATTTTAGATGTACCTTTGTTCCAATCACCACCACTATCACTCACCGATTTAGCCTCTAAAAATATCTCTATTGAGAATGGTAACGCTAATCTTGCGCTTGCGAGTAAAGAATTTAGAGCATCCTCTCTATACGGGGATAATTTAGTCAGTAAAGATGGCAAAACCAGTGCAGTTTTGGTGGCATTAAAGGGTAACGAGCAATTCGAAAAACGACGCCAAACACGCAATGAAATGCGTATAAAAAAGCAAAACAACAAACTCTCTAAAGAAGAATTAACGAAATTAAAAAACATTGAAAAGCAAGTCATACAAGATGCAATAGTACAAAACAATCTGCAAGATAAAACCATTACTCAAATCCGTACAACAATTGACAAATATCGAGATCAAGCAAATCTATTCCTAGGTGGACTACCGATGATTACTACCGATATTATTGGCTATATCAGCAGTGATTTAATTGTTTTTAGTTTGGCGGTTATTGCCTTGATGTCACTCATTTTGGCACTTATCTTTAAAGGTATTCGCTGGGTGCTAATGCCAATTGGTATTAGCATTACCGGTGCACTGACAATGACGGGTATCTTGGCATTTTTAGGATGGAAAGTTACCGTTATTTCCTCTAATTTCTTCTCACTACTATTAGTGATGACGCTCTCAGTGACTATTCATTTGGTGGTACGCTATCGAGAATTAGCACAGAATAATCCTGATTTAGATTATTACACACTGATTCAAAATACCTTGGAGCAAATGCTTAAACCTTGTTTGTTCACCACACTAACGACTATTGTTGCTTTTGGCTCATTGCTAATTAGTGGCATTAGACCTGTGATTGACTTTGGTTGGATGATGTCCATTGGTGTCACAATTGCCTTAGTGCTATCGTTTATTGCCTTTCCGATTATTATGCGTTTTTTGCCAAAAGCACAAGTGCCAAAATTCAACACTGAATTAGGATTTACCCATAGTTTGGCTAAATTTAGCGAAAAATTTGGTACTTACTTACTGGTTGTTTTGGTGTTATGTATTGGGCTTTCAGTCGTAGGTATTAACAAGCTCAGTGTTGAAAATCGCTTTATTGATTACTTTAAAGAAAGTACTGAAATTAATCAAGGTCTAACACTGATTGACGAAAAACTCGGTGGCACAATCCCGCTAGAAATTATCTTTGATGACTTAGCACAAGATTATTGGTATGACGAAGACTTGCGTGCTGATATACACAAAATTCATCAGTATTTAGACAGCCTAGATGAAACAGGGAAGGTGCTTTCAATTGACACGCTCATGCAAATACTAACGCGTGCCAATGAGAATAAATCACCTAATGGTTTCTTTTTAAATATCATTAAAAGTCAAATTCCAGAAAATGCCAAAACGCAAGTATTAGACCCTTACATATCCGAAGATAGTGGGCAATTGCGTATGGTTATTCGTATTCGTGAGACTAATAAAAACCTCAAACGCGCTGTATTAATTGAAAAAATTGAGAACTATATTGCAAAAGATATTGGCTTTAAAAAGGACAGTTTCCACACAACGGGCATGTTGGTATTATATAACAATATGCTACAAAGCCTGTTTGACTCGCAGATTAAAACCATTATTGCGGTATTTATAATGATTTTTATTATGTTTTTGTTTATTTTTAGGTCGTTCAGTTTGTCGATTCTAGCGATTATTCCTAACACATTGCCCTCAATTTTTATTTTGGGCATTATGGGTTTAATGAATATTCCACTAGATTTAATGACCATCACTATCTCAGCCATTGCGATCGGCATCGGTGTTGATAATGCCATTCACTATATTCATCGTTTTAAAGCTGAATTTACAAAAGACCATGACTACTTGGCCACGATGTATCGTTCACACAATTCAATTGGCTTGGCAATGTTTTACACCTCAATCACCGTCACATTGGGCTTCTTAATCTTAGCTTTGTCTAATTTCATTCCAAGTATTTATTTTGGTGTCTTTACTGCTATTGCTATGCTGAGCGCGTTACTGGCAAATCTAACTTTACTACCCAAATTGATTTTAATCTTTAAACCAAAAATCTAAACACACAAGTGTTTGCTCTAACAATGTCAACACAATACCACTTCGATGTTTTAATTATTGGTACAGGCAGTGCGGGATTGATGAGTGCTTTACAACTGTCTGAGGATTTATCTGTTGCGCTGATTGCTAAAGACAAACTCTTAGAGGGCAGCTCTTACTACGCCCAAGGCGGTATTTCAGCAGTGCTTGATAGTGCGGATAATTTTAAGTCGCATATCAAAGATACCTTATCAACAGGCAGTAATTTAGGCGATGAAAAAGCCGTTCGTTTTATGGTTGAGAACGCACCTGAGGCTATTGCATCTTTAGAGGCAGCAGGTGTGTTATTTACCCAAGAAAACGAACAATACCATCTTACCACTGAAGGTGGACATAGTAATAGGCGTGTGGCACATGTGGCTGATAAAACAGGGCAATCTATCCAGTCCAATTTATTAGATAGCGTTAAATCAAAGAAAAATATTTGTCTCTTTGAAAACTTTATTGCCATTGATTTACTAATAAAAGATAAACAATGTTATGGTGCTTATATTCTAAACAAATCCAGTAATAAGGTTGAGAGTTTTATTGCTCACCAAACCATTATTGCCACAGGTGGCGCTTCCAAGACCTATCTTTATACTTCTAATCCAGACACTTCAACAGGTGATGGTATTGCGATGACATATCGCGCATATTGCGATATTGTTAATATGGAATTTACTCAGTTTCATCCAACTTGTCTATATCACCCGCACGCAAAATCGTTCCTAATCTCTGAGGCTTTGCGTGGTGAGGGTGCAAAACTCATCTTGCCAAATGGTGAGGCATTTATGCATAAATACGACAAACAAGCTGAACTTGCCCCGCGCGATATTGTCGCCAGAGCGATTGACTCAGAAATGAAAATCAATGGTTTTGACTGTGTGTATTTAGACATCTCTTTTAAGGATAAAGATTGGATACAAGCACACTTCCCAACCATTGATAAAAAATGCATCTCTTTTGGTATTGATATCTCTCAACAGCCTGTCCCTGTTGTACCTGCTGCTCACTATACTTGTGGTGGTGTACAAACCAATCTTGATGCTCAAACCAATGTGAGCAATCTATATGCTGTTGGTGAAGTCGCACACACAGGAGTACACGGCGCCAATCGTATGGCAAGCAACTCACTATTAGAATGTGTGGTATTCGCCAAAGCTTGTGCCAATCATATCAATACACAAATATTTGAACAAGATTATCCAAACTTTAATGATTGGGATGCATCCAGAGCCAGTCCATCTAAAGAAAAAGTGATGGTCTCGCATTTATGGGATGAAGTTAGGCGCATTATGTGGAATTTTGTCGGCATTGTGCGTAGCAATAAACGCTTGCGTGCTGCACAAATGCGCTTAACGCAAATACAAAATGAAGTGGATGAATACTATCGTCTTTACTTGGTTTCAAGCGATTTAATCGAATTAAGAAATCTCATCACCACTGCAAAAATTACGGTTAAATCCGCAATTTCAAGAACAGAAAGTCGTGGTTTGCATTACAATGAAGACTATCCGAATACCTCTGATACCATTAAAAACACCTTAGTAAAGTTATGAATCTTCCTATTTTAAAATTCCCAGACGATAAACTTCGCACCAAAGCCAGCAAAGTTGAGACAGTAGATGACACGATTAAAGCCTTAGTCAAAGATATGTTTGAGACTATGTACAACTCAGATGGTATTGGCTTAGCAGCTACTCAGGTTAATCAGCATTTGCAAGTAGTAGTGATGGATGTGCCAGATTCAGGTGAAGACTACCAATTGATATTAGAAAATCGTAACACCGAAAACAAAAAACTCCTCATCGGAAAACACCCTTTATGCTTTATCAATCCAACAATTACTAAAAAGGAAGAAAAAGAAATACATACCGAAGGGTGCTTATCTGTGCCTGGTTATTATGCAGAAGTTGAACGCTTTAACCATATTGTAGTTGAAGCACTGGATGAAAATGGCAAGCCATTTACCTTAGAAGCACGCAATTTGCTGGCAGTTTGCATTCAGCACGAACTTGATCATTTGAAAGGCATCTTATTTATAGATTACCTTTCCAAACTCAAACAAAAACGCTTATTAGAACGCATTAAAAAACAATCACACTAACTAACCAAAAACTTAAAACGCATATTAAAATTAGTATAATAATT
>NZ_CDSC02000448.1 GCF_001298715.1 Bathymodiolus azoricus thioautotrophic gill symbiont | reverse complement strand
TTTTATAGATAGGTCATCTGCAAAACTCCCTAACTCTCCATTTGATTTCACCACACGATGACAAGGCACTTCAGGTGCAAAAGGTTTTATTCATCGCCGAGCCAACCGCACGATGTGCTTTTGGGCGATTAATGAGTTTTGCTAAACCAACTAAGTAATAACACGCCCAGCCGGCACCTTGGCTTTCAATGTTTGATAGCAGAGATTTTGAAAATCAGTCAAGGTAAAGCTTCATTGCATCATCAAACTTGCCCTGTGCTTTGAGAATAAAATCACATACTTCACGCACCGCACCATGTCCACCGGATTTTTCAGTGATTAAATTTGCGTATTGTTTGACCGTGTCATGTGCATTGGCAACAGCAATAGCAAAACCAACCTTGGTCATTACTGGCAAATCAATCACATCATCGCCCACATAGGCTACTTCATCAGCGCTCAGATTGAGTTTTTGCAATAGGTCGCTAAACGCTACCACTTTATCTGATTGTCCTTGATAAAAATGCGCAATACCAAGGTTTTTCATACGATATGCAACTGTCTTGCTATCTCGTGCAGTAATCACAGCTACTTCAACACCATTGTCTTTAAGCATTTTAATGCCGTGTCCATCAAGTGAATTAAAACGCTTGAATTCTGCACCATCCTCAGTGAAATATAGTCCGCCATCAGTTAATACACCATCAACATCAAAGATAATCAGTTGAATTTTATTTACTAACTCAGTTGTGTTCATTTTATTTTGCTCCAGTTAAATGCATCACCTGGGTCAGTTTTCCTACCTGGGGCGATATCACTGTGCCCAACAACATCTGTTATTGGGTAGTGTGATTTTAATTGATCTAATATTGTTTTTAACACTTGATATTGTAGCGCTTCATAGGCAATATTATCACTGCCTTCTAACTCAATACCAATAGAAAAATCGTTACAGTTTTCTCGTCCTACAAAATTCGATTGTCCTGCGTGCCAAGCTCGTTTGTCAAATGGTACAAATTGGACAATCTCGCCGTCGCGTTTAATAAATAAATGCGTGGAAACTTCAATACCAATCAATGTTTGAAAATAAGGGTATGCACCAAAATCCAATTTATTGGTAAAAAATTGTTCAATATAATCATTGCCAAACTCTTTTGGTGGTAAAGAAATATTATGAATAACCACCAATGAAACCTCGTCATTAGGGCGCTCGTTGTAATTTGGTGATGGAACTTGTTTTGCCAAAGCAAGCAAATGGTTTTCAATCATGCTTAGAATTATAACAACAAACCCTATTAGAATAACGCCCTCTTAGTAAGAGGCGTGGATGTTCAGGATCATCAACAAATGCTGAACGATTGTGCAATACATTATTACAAATCAGTCCTTGATTGGCATTCATCGTATATTCAAAATGATGTGGCGTTGTAGTTTTTAACAAATCATCTAACAAAGTAACTGCCTGTTTAACCTCTAAGGAGTCTAAGAATTCAATATTTTTCTTCCGTTGCGTGTAGCGCATATAAAGCTCAACACTCGGCTCATCAATGAAAAAAATAGCCTCCGTTGATTTAGCGCGTCTAACTTGTCCATCCATCTTATGCTCTGGAATACTCATTGCCTGTGGATGACTCAACGCTTTAACGACATCTATATTATCTTCCCTTAATAGCAAATAAACCATCTGTGGGTCAATCCATTGATTAACGCCACCAGTGGCACTAGGCGAGACACAAAATAATGAGAAGGCACGCACTTGATTGTTTTGTGCATTGTAATAACCATCAGTATGCCACCCAATTGCCTTGTTGGTATAAGGAATAAATTCTGAGCGTTGTTCTTGCTTATTACTTTGCGTGACATATGCCAGCCCATCATTTTGTGCATACAGGTGTTGGTCATAATCAATCAAACCTACTTGACGATTGATTTGCACTATGGCTTGCGCATAGTCATCCTGCGCTTTGATTTCAAATAAGGCAAAGTTGTTAGTGCGACAAAGATACTGGATTTTATCTTTTTCAGCTGTACTTAGCACACTTGGGTTTGCAATTTCAAGCAGACACTGTTCAATGCTATTTACTGCATTAGCAAGTTTTTCATCCCGCCAATATTGATATTTATCAAAATTGTCTAGGATAGACATTAGCCATTAATTCGCTTATTAATTGTCCACTGTTGTGTTATAGATAAGATATTGTTGAACACCCAATAAAGCACAAGTCCTGACGGAAACCACAAGAACATAATGGTAAACACAAAAGGCAGTGTCATCATAATCTTCGCCTGCATTGGGTCAGGTGGTGATGGATTAAGTTTTTGCTGGATAAACATTGAAACACCCATAATAACCGGCAAGATATAATATGGATCCATCACTGATAAATCTGACATCCACCAAAATGCCGTTTGACGCAACTCAACTGTATCGAGTAGCATCCAGTAAAAAGCAATAAACACGGGTATTTGCACCAAAATAGGCAAGCAGCCAGAAGCTGGATTGATCTTCTCTTTTCTATACAACTCCATGGTTTTTTGACCCATTTTCTGTCTATCATCACCATAAGCTTCTTTTAATTGTGCAAGCCTTGGAGACAGTTTTCTCATTTTTGCCATTGAACGATAAGACTTTTCGCTGAGTGGATAGAAAACTAACTTAATTAACATAGTAATAAGAATAATTGACCAACCCCAACTACCAACAACATCATTAATTTTATGAATCAACCAAGACAATGGGTCAGCTAAAATATCTAACCAACCATAATCCAGTGTATAGTGTAAACCAGTTGCCACTTTTTCAATCTTACCATACTCTTTAGGTCCAATATACAACTGGTTAGTACTGAGTGTTACGCTACTTCCAGCGGCAATATTAGTTTGTTGATTAGCATTGGTTAGTTTGTACACACCACTAGTTGTGCTTGCAGAAAAATTCTGTTGCTCATCTTGGTTTGGAATCCACGCGGTCATAAAATATTGCTGTGCCATTGCCATCCATCCACCAATAGAATTTTGCTTATCAAAATCACTCCAATCTTCAAAATCATTTTTTTGTATGGTGTTGTTTTTCTTGTCATATATTAGACCACCAGTAAAAGTTGGCATCATCATATTCGACTGGTCGATAGCATTACGGCTCAAGCGCACATATGGCTTAACTGGCAAGCTCTGATTAGAATTGTTGAGAATTTGATAATCAACCCCAACAACATAACTACCCCTCTTAAAATGGAAATTCTTAATCACTTTTATGCCGTCTTTGCCTTGCCATACAAGTGGCACAACCAATTCATCAGCAGACAATTGATAATTGGTATTGACCGAACTAAAATCAGACAAATGTGTTGGCAATGCATCGTCACGCGATGCTAAACCACTTTGCGCTTGGAACAACGCACCCGTTTCATCATTTAATAATTGAAATTTTTCATCACCTTCCAACTCTACAGGGTAAGTATTTAGAAAAGCATTCTGAATTGTGCCACCTTTGTGGCTAATTTCAACCGTAAGAAAATCAGTAGTTACTGTAGTAAAACCTCCTTTTTGGGCAACACTCGGTATTGATACATCAATTTCTAAACCCTGCGTATTGATTGTTGGTATGTCAATATTTTGCGCTGGTGCGTCTGAGGTGATTTCAGATTTGTGTACAACATTGCCATTGGCATCAACCGTTTGTGTAATTTGCCACTTATCCCATAATAGGAAAACTGTAAAAAAAATAGCAACACTTAATAATAATTTTTGATTCATAATGATTGGTATGTAATGTATTTATTTTTTGGGCACTGGGTCGAAACCACCTTCGTGCCAAGGGTGGCATTTGCTAATGCGTTTAACGCTTAAACTAAGTCCTTTGAAAAAGCCATGGGCTTTCACAGCGTCATATGCATACTGAGAGCAAGTTGGGTCAAAACGACAGTTAGAACCTAACAGCGGACTGATAAACAACTGATAAAATTTAATAGGGATAAGCAATAAATAACGCATAATTCGAAATTATTTTTTTGTTACCTTTTTAAATAAATCAAGCAATTCTGCCGATAAAATAGGATTTTTGACTGGCTTTGATTTTCTTGCCATTACCACAAAATCCCAACTATCTAAATACTGTCGCTGCAATCTAAAAGTTTCTCTAGCAATGCGTTTAAATCGATTCCTATCAATCGCTAAGCGATGGACTTTTTTCGATATAGCCAAACCCAAGCGTGGTTTTGATGCCTTAAGTGGTCTTGCAATAACTTGCCAGTGTTTGCCCCTTGCCAGTGTGCCACCCTTAAAAACATGGGTGTACTCATTGGCTTTAAGAATTCTAGCCGCGCGCGCCAACCCGAAAGACACTAGGCAGCTAAACGCTTACGCCCTTTTCTTCTACGAGCATTGATTACTGCACGACCTGCTTTGGTGCTCATTCTTGCTCTAAAACCATGTGTGCGCTTACGCTTAATAACACTCGGTTGAAAGGTTCTTTTTTGTTTCATAATGTTAATACAGTCAAATAAAAGGCGCAATTTTACCATAATATCCACCCAAATACCATATTGATGTTACAATGAAAAGTGGCAATTCTTTGAATAGTGTGGGACACAGAATGGATTTGGTTTATTGGTTAATGTTATTAAGAGCACCGAATGTTGGCACGCACACCTTTTATAAGGCTCTCAAAGTTTTCGAATCACCTGAGCAAGTGTTTTTAGCCTCTACAACCCAGCGCAAAGCCTGTGGCGTATTTCGCCAAGAGACACTTGACTTTATAGAACAAAACGATACTTCGTTGGTGCAAGCAGACCTTGATTGGGTCAAAGCCGATGACTGCCATATTCTCACTTTAATTGATAACGGCTATCCTGAACAACTCAAAACCATTTCCGACCCGCCACCCTTGCTTTATGTCAGAGGCGATGTGTCATGCTTAACCTTGCCACAACTCGCTATTGTAGGTAGTCGCAATCCAAGCTCTGGTGGCAAGCAAAATGCACATGAATTTGCCAAGTCTCTATCAAACTTAGATATTGTGATAACTTCTGGTATGGCGAGTGGTATCGATGCCAGTGCACACATTGGTGCTTTAGAAGCCGACAAACCAACCATTGCCGTTTGTGGCACAGGACTTGATAGAATCTATCCAGCAAAACACAAGTCTTTGGCACATCAGATTTCAACCAAAGGCGCTTTGGTATCTGAATTTTATATTGGCACCGCGCCCACTGCCACTAATTTTCCAAGACGCAATCGTATTATCAGCGGGTTGAGTTTAGGCACTTTAGTGGTTGAAGCCAGTATCAAAAGTGGCACAATGATTACTGCTAAACTAGCCGCCGAACAAGGCAAAGAAGTATTTGCTGTTCCTAGTTCAATCCACAATCCATTGTCGCAAGGGTGTCATCACCTTATCAAACAAGGTGCTAAATTGGTTGAAAGCGTTGAGGACATCCTTGATGAATTACAAATCGACTTGCCAGAGCCAGATCAAGAAAATAATTCAACCACTTCTGAAAAATACACGCACAATAATTCTTCTGTGCTATTAAAATACTTGAGTTACGATGCTATAAATATTGATGAAATAGTTGAAAAAAGTGGTTTGAGCCCCCAAATAGTCACACAAGAGTTGCTTTTATTAGAGCTCAAGGACGCAGTAGAAAAAGTTGATGGCTTTGGTTATATATTAAAGTGAGGTTTTATGACAAATAATAATATTCTTGATGTGCTAACTTATATGTTTGATTATCTGTTTGAAGTAGCAGAGCAAGATTCGTCTCAAGAAATTGACGATACCGCCTTAAAGGCACACCTTTCAGATGCTGGATTTGAGATTACACGCATTGACAAAGCACTCAGCTGGTTAGAGAACATTGCCACTTTGCAAGATGGCGAAACCCAACCATTTGGCAGTGCTAATGGCAGTATGCGTATTTATAGCGAAGCGGAAAAATTAAAACTTGACACAAAATCTCGTGGCTTTCTATTATTTATGGAGAACATAGGTCAAATTGACGCTAACCAGCGTGAAATGATTATTGACCAAATTATGTCACTGGGCGACTCCACCATATCTTTAGACGACCTCAAATGGGTGGTAATGATGATACTTGGCAATAGCGACGATGAAGAAGTATCACCACAATGGTTAGAGTCCATTATGTTTCTTGATGACAATCACACGGTTCAATAATGGCAAAAAATCTTGTCATTGTTGAGTCCCCCGCCAAAGCCAAAACCATTGAAAAGTTCTTAGGCAAAGACTATACCGTTAAATCGAGTATCGGTCATATTCGTGATATGCCTAAAAAAGGCATGGGCATTGATATTGAAAATAACTTTAAACCTACCTACGAAGTCACCGCAGACAAGAAAAAAGTCGTTACACAATTACGCAAGGATGTAAAAGCCGCTGATAAAATTTATCTCGCAACGGATGAGGATCGCGAAGGAGAAGCCATTGCTTGGCATTTGCTAGAGGCACTCAACCTGCCAAAAGACACGCCAAGAATTGTTTTCCATGAAATTACCAAAGGTGCGATTACTCGTGCAATCACCGAGCCACGAATAGTGGACTACAACTTAGTTGATGCACAGCAAGCCAGACGCATTATTGATAGATTAGTAGGTTTTGAGATCTCACCAGTTCTATGGCGCAAAATCTCAGGTGCCCGTTCAGCCGGCCGAGTACAATCCCCAGTAGTGCGTTTAGTGGTAGAAAGAGAAAGAGAAATTATCGACCATACCTGTGAAAACACTTATAAGGTTAAAGCAGATTTAGTCAATGATGCAGGCGAACTCATTGAAGTAAAACTGAGTGCGGATTTCAACAAAAAAGATGAGGCATTGGCATTTGCCACAGCGCTTTTAGATGCCAAACTCAGCGTCGCATCAATTGAGAAAAAACCTTCAAAGCGCACACCCAAGCCCCCTTTTATCACTTCTACACTACAACAAGAAGCCTCGCAAAAATTAGGCTTTTCAGTCAAGCAAACCATGACATTGGCACAAGGTCTCTACCGCGAAGGTGCGATTACTTATATGAGAACAGACTCATTCACGCTTTCTGAAACAGCCATCGAAGCCGCTGGTAAAGTGATTGAAAAAGAATTTGGTCGTGATTATCACCAAGAAAGAAGGTTTAAAACCAAAGATGCAAGCGCACAAGAGGCGCACGAAGCCATTCGCCCAACTGACCTTACCAAGTCAGAGATTTTTGGCTTAGAAGGTCAAGCGGCAAAACTTTACACACTTATTTATAAGCGCACATTAGCTTGCCAAATGAGTGATGCCCAGTTGCAAAAAACACAAATTAAAATTAACATCTCTAATCGCTCTGAGAATTTTATTGCCAATGGTGAAATCTTAATATTCCCTGGATTTTTAAGTGTGTATGATTATCTGTCTTCAGATGACAAGCTGTTGCCAAATTTAAACAAAGGCGACGCATTAAGCATTGCTAATTTTAGCGCTAGAGAGAGTTTTTCTCGTGCCAAGCCACGCTATACTGAAGCCTCATTGGTGAAGAAAATTGAAGAAATGGGCATCGGTAGGCCGTCAACTTTTGCCACGATGGTATCTACCGTGCAAGACAGAGGTTATGTTTCTAAAGAAACGCGCGAAGGTGTAGAGCGTGAATACCACAAAATTGAAATTATAGATGGTGCAATTTCTGAATCAACCCCTGTTGAGAGGACGGGTGCTGAAAAAAACAAACTATTCCCAACCAGTGTTGCCTATTTACTAAATGACTTCTTAGTTAAATATTTCAGTGAGATTGTTGATTATCAATTTACTGCAAAACTAGAGTCTGATTTTGACACCATTGCCACACAAAATGTCCCATGGCAGGGCGTGGTCAAAAATTTTTACCAGCCCTTCCACCAAAAAGTCGAAGATGCTGCTGATATTTCCCGAGAAGAAACACACGGTATGCGCGAACTCGGTACCGACCCAAAAAGTGGCAAACCCGTTAGTGTACGCTTTGGCAGATACGGCGCCTTTGCACAAATCGGACACAAAGATGATGAAGAAAAACCCATCTTTGCCTCACTCAGAGGCTCATTAGACATTGAAACCATCAAACTAGAAGAGGCACTAGAATTATTCAATATGCCTCGTACTGTTGGTGAAACTGACGACTTTGGCATTATCAAAGCCAACTACGGTCGCTTCGGTCCTTACATCCAATACGGCAAAAAATATGTCTCTCTTAAAGAAATCACTCCTGAAGAAGTCACCCTTGATGAGGCGCTAATACTCATCAAAGCCAAAGAAAAATTTGACGCCGAACGCATCATAAAAACTTTCAACGATTCTGACATCCAAGTCCTCAACGGTCGTTTTGGTCCCTACATCTGGAACGGCAAGAAAAAAGGCAAAGGACAAAAAAACATCACCATCAAAAAAGTCTTCGGCGATAAAATCCCAGCAGATTTAACGCTTGAAGAATGTAAAAAAGCCGTTTCTGGCAAACTTAAGCCTAAAGCCAAACCAAAAAAAGGAAAAAGGTGGCTAGAAAATAGATTAAAATTTAAGACAACTGCCCCGAGTTTAATCTATGCTAAAGTCTAAAAGTAATCAACCTTACGCCAAGCCGTTTTTAAAGTGGGCAGGCGGAAAGCGTGGCTTGATAGACCAGCTGTTTTCTAAATTTCCAGAAGACTTCAATAATTGAATTAGAATATTATCACGAACCCTTCTTGGGCGGTGGCGCAGTGTTTTTTGAGCTTTATTCTAGGGGGGAGCTAGAAGACAAAAAAGCATATCTTTCTGATATAAATTCAGAACTTATTAACGCTTATGAGGTTGTAAAGAGCACCCCAGAAAAATTAATAATTGAATTAGAATATTATAAGAATAATCATAATT
>NZ_CDSC02000449.1 GCF_001298715.1 Bathymodiolus azoricus thioautotrophic gill symbiont | reverse complement strand
CCGGGTGTTACTAGAAAAATCGCCAAGTGGGTAGAAAGCAGACTTCTGATAATGATTCCTATTTATGCAAAGGTCTCACCTAAGTGGTTTTACTAAGAGATTTAGAAACATAATTGCCAACAACAAAAACAATAATGGGGAAAGCACTTTAATGGTTGAACCTACTATCTTTTAATCAATCTTTAATCTATTAACTGGCTTACCTGCTATTAGGTGCTTGTTGATGATTTCATCAATATCTTCTTCATCAATATACTGGTACCAAATATTATCGGGATAGACCACAGCGACCGGCCCGTGCTCACAACGCCCTAGACAACGAGACTCACTTACTCCAATTTTTCCTTTACCAAGTTTCCCTTCGTCACGACATTTATCTTTAGCATAACGATACATTTGTTTAGCACCGAACTGTGAACAGCAGCCCTTCGCGTTTTTTCGTTGGTTATTACAAAAGAAAATATGTCGTGTGTAATAGCTCATATTTTTATGGCTCGTTGATAGCAATGTTTTTTATCAATACCTGTTATTTTAGCAGCGAGTTTTGCGGCTTTAGATGCGCCCATTTCTGTAAGTAAAATTGGCAAAATTTTGCCCAATTGCGCTTCGCCATCAACTTTATTATTTTTATCAACACCTGAGATTAATATGACAAACTCACCTTTTTGATGATTCTCATCTTCGGTTAAATATTCAATTAAATTTGGCAAAATATCCGTCTTAATAGTTTCAAAAGACTTACTAATTTCTTTAGCAAAGCATACGGTTCGCTCATCACCTAATACTTGTAATAAGTCATTAGCACAGCTAAGAATACGCTTGGGAGATTCATACAAGATAAGTGTTTCATCGAGATGTGCATTGAGCTGTATAGTTTTTAAGCGCTGTGTCTGTTTGGCAGGTAGAAATCCAACAAAACTAAAATGGTCACTGGCAATACCAGAGGCCGACAAAGCGCTAATCATTGCCGATGCACCTGGAATGGGTGAAACCTCTATATCAGCTTTTTTCGCTTCACTAACCAGTACATAACCTGGATCGCTAATCAATGGTGTACCTGCATCGCTAATCAGTGCAATATTTTTTCCTGTCAATAATTGTGCCACTATATCGGTCGTTTTGGCAGATTCATTGTGCTCGTGAAAAGCCTGCATGGGTGTGTCAATATCATAATGATTGAGTAGCTTTTTACTATGGCGTGTGTCTTCTGCTAGAATGACATCCACATTTTTGAGCGTTGCTATCGCCCTAAAAGTGATATCATCTAGATTTCCAATGGGTGTAGCAACAATATATAAAGGCATAATATGTTTAGTTTAAAACGACAAACAGGCAATAAAGCAGAAAATCTAGCACTTCAATATTTAAAAGAGAACGGACTAGAACTTATCCAACAAAACTATTTAACTAAGCTTGGTGAAATAGATGTCATTATGCTTGATAAATTAGAGCAAACATTAGTTTTTGTTGAAGTTCGTTATCGTGCAAATACGCATTTTGGCTCAGCAAGCAACACAGTTGATAACGCTAAACAAGCAAAACTCATCCGCACTGCCGAAGTTTTTTTGCAAAAACATCCAGAATATGACGATTTTATCTGTCGGTTTGATGTTGTTGGACTTGAATTTGATTTAAAATATCCTAAAATTGACTGGATAAAAGACGCCTTTGAAACACCCTAAACTTATGAAAAAAATTATTCTACCTGCCATAATAATAACCAGCACACTATTTTTAAACGGTTGTCTTCTTTCATCAGCAGTTAGTACGGCCTTTGTGGCTTCTAACGACAGACGCACTGCTGGTGAAATCCTTGATGACAACAGTATATTACTTAGTCTGCATGCTGGGAACACCAAAGAAGAAAATGAAAAGACAAAAGATGCGCATTTAAATTATATGGTTTATGACACAGAAGTGTTAGTAACAGGCGAGGTACCTAATGAGGGCATACGCAACTATGTTGAGACGCGGATACCACTCAAAGATTTTAAGATTAGCAGGGTTATTAATGAGCTACGCGTTGCGCCAAATAGTGGGATATTAAGCAGAGCTAAAGACTCAACAATTACTGCGCAAGTTGAGCTACTTTTCCTTAATCAAGATGTTTTTAACCCAATACATGTCAAAGTTATGACTGAAAATCGCAGTGTTTATTTAATGGGAAAAGTAACCTTGCGTGAGGCCAATAAAGCTACCAAAGTCGCATCTAAAGCAAATGGCGTACAACGCGTTGTTAAATTATTCCGCTACTTAAAAACTCGCCCAGCTGCTGAAATTCAACGCGAAAAAGAGAAAGAACTACAGGCCGAGAAAGACGCTAGGACTGCAAAAGAGCTTGAAATTCTTAAAGCTAAAAGAGCAGAACTGCGTCGTCAAATAAGGGCATTAGACCCTAAAAGTGGGACAGATTTTTCACTGGAGCAAATGAATAACGATGCTGATTTTTAATCACACCAAACTTCTCTAAAGCGCTCAAATGTTGTTTTGTGCCATACCCTTTGTGTTTGGCAAAACCATATTCAGGATAACATTCGTCCAACGCTACCATCTGCCTATCACGACTTACCTTTGCAATAATCGAGGCCGCTGAAATCACAGGCTCAATCAAATCACCTTTAACAATCGCGGTGCAATTATTCAGATTTGGACAACAATTACCATCGACCAATACTTGGTCAAATTGCATATTGAGAGCCTCGACTGCTCGTTTCATTGCCAGCATCGTGGCTTGCAAAATGTTAATTTTATCAATTTCACTTGCGCTTGACTCGCCTAACGCCCATTGGCATTCTTTGGTAATTTGCGCATATAGGATTTCGCGCTTTTTCGCGCTGAGTTTCTTAGAATCGGTTAGTCCAGGTAAATAAAAATCATCTGGCAGTATCACCGCACCAGCCACCACATTGCCCACTAAGCAGCCTCGGCCTACCTCATCAACACCAACAATAATCATTGGTACTCTTTAATGCGTTGCTCTAGATCGTTTGGCGCAATAAAAATAAAGACACGCCCACGCTTAGATTGTTGCAAAAGTCCTAATTTTGCCAACCTTTCTAAATCCAGTTTAGCGGTTGCATAAGCAATATTTTGAGGTGTCTTATGCCCTGCAATGGTATAAACCGCACCTGGATGTTTGATAGCATGTTGAATAATCACCGCTTGGCGTGAGTTGAGTTTGCCGTCTGCTAAATAAGCACTTAGTAAATCTAGTGCATTACTTTGTTCATTTTGTTTTTTATCCACATAGTCAAACAGTCCATGAATAGCCTGATGGATGAATTTTAGTTGGTTATTAATAAAATAAGTCAAGTCAAAACCATCACTTTCAACCATTAAAAATGACTCACCGTACTGGCTTTGTGCTTTTTTAATATAGGTTGATAGTGTAATAT
>NZ_CDSC02000454.1 GCF_001298715.1 Bathymodiolus azoricus thioautotrophic gill symbiont | reverse complement strand
TATGATTCCTATTTTAGAGACAGGACCTTTAATCAGATTTATTGCATCTTTAAATTGTTTCAGCAGTTCTTGCTTAGAGTAACTGTCTGAATCTATTGTGGCTAGAATTATATTGTCAATATTGGGTTTTTTTGCGAAATTGTATACAGGGTAAGATCTGTCTTTTTCGTAAGAAAAAGTAACATAGCCTAAGGTCTGTGCATCGCGAAATGCAAAACCATTGGTCGCCTCATTCGCTCCTGCTACTCTATCTACTGCTGTGTATTCACCATATACATAACGATAAGCATATGAGCCTCTATTCGGACCTAAAGGATTGTATACCAACACATTTGCATTAAACCTGCTGCTTAAATCACTCACAAGACCCGAGTAACCAAACATACCATGTGTGGCATACCAGTCTACACTGCCATCACCCATTTTTATGTTTATTTCTGCCATTGAAGCGCCATCAGGCAGTCGCCTTCCTAGTTCTTTCAGTGCTGCCAAAGTAGTATCAAAATCACTTGCCATAACACGAATTTTTAACTTACCTTCCAAGCCTTCTATTGATCTATTTAGTTGTAGCGAACCATCATCACCCACAGAAACAACAAGATGATAATTGTCGTCTGTGTAAGGGTCAAGCTGAGTTAATTCACCGTCTTTGTAGGCCCAAACAACTTTTCCTTCGTCAAGATGATAACGATTGTTAACTGTGTTTCTACCGGCTGATTCTGTTCTTGACGAACCTAATCTAGAACTGACCTTGGTTTCAATGTTCCTTGCTTTCAGTTCCATTGCAACATCTCTACTAAAATCAGCGCCTGGATTACATCCCTTCATAGCGACTGTATCAATACTTGATTGAACGGGTAAAACGCCTCTTAATGTGGCAACAATGTTAGCAATGTCATTAGCTGTTTTGCGTCCTGTAGTTTTTAACCCTTCGTTACCATGTCCAGAAAATAGTATTTTAATATTATCTGCTTTTATTTTGTGTAATTTAGGTCCATGCACAATCTGGTAGCCTCCCTCTTTATCCATTTGAATCAGCGTGGAGTTTTCGAAATGTTTGCCTGTCATATCTACCGAACTCTCTACTATGGTTGGATCATTTTCTAACTGAACAACAACATAATGTGTGTCCCTAGGGCCAGGAGAAACTTCGAGCTGGTTTACTACTGTTATCTTCTTCCATGCACTTAACGCTCGTTGAGATTTTGTAATGTCACTAACAATCTT
>NZ_CDSC02000456.1 GCF_001298715.1 Bathymodiolus azoricus thioautotrophic gill symbiont | reverse complement strand
GGTACTGTAATTTCTTTTCTGTAAATTCAACATGAAGGTAAATATGTCCTTATAATAATAGTCATGTGTAAAACAGAGTTCACTAAAAAATGCAAACACTTTCAACTTTATCTTTTCTTAGTTTTATATCATTCTTTTTACTAAGTTGCTCCGCCTTGCCTTTATCATTTTCAACAAAAAATATAATGAAAATTCACTCAGGCATGAGTTCTGATGAAATATTAATATTATTTGGTAAGCCAAAAAGTATCAGTTTAGCTGTTTGTGGCTCTAAATCCAACAATCTTTGGAACTGTACTACTTGGAAGTATGGTGATTTTCCCTATGATCATGCAAAATTTACTTTTAGTGGCGAGCACGGCTCTTACATTCTAAATGATTTTAAAGTAGATAGAGACTAATGTTAATCACACATAGCAAGTCACTGCAGTTGAGCAATAATACGCCACTTCGACCTGCATTATGGCAATAAATTCAAGTGCTAATTCTCAATAAATATGGATTTATTTAACTATATCGTGGATGTTTTAAGTGCTATTGTATCAATATTAGCAATAATCACTGTCTCAGCGGCTTGGTATAAAAGCAGTCAAAAATTCTTAAAAGTTGATCGTGTTATAATACGTTACTATCAGGAAAAGATTACTTGTACCCTTCTAATTAAAAATTTGGAGCCTCAAGTGGTAAAAATAAAGACAATAGAGTGTTATACACGAAAAACTTATATAGTAGAAAAGATAAACAATAGCGCTCCTCAATGTATTCCTACATTGAATCCTATTAATTCCCTTTTTACTTCAAGTGAGTTAAAAGAAATAGTGGCTAATCGTAGTAGTACTAATGTCGAATACAGAGTGTCAAACCATTCTAAAGGTAAAAAAATAAAAAAATTACTATTTTTTATGAATACATCACATGGCTTTTTATCTTTAAAATGTAAAAAAACTAGATACCTATGAAATGTGGAGTCCCGAAGCATCTAAAGTTAATTTTTGCAAAAGAGACTTAACAAGACTCCAAGCATGGAAAGAATGGGTTCCACTCAAACTACAGTGGTACTATAGTAACCTTAAAAGCAAGAAATAGACCCTGTAAACCAGATTGTGTAAACCCTCATATTTTATAATCCCTAAAAAGGAGGAAAAAACATGAGTAATACAACATTAAG
>NZ_CDSC02000461.1 GCF_001298715.1 Bathymodiolus azoricus thioautotrophic gill symbiont | reverse complement strand
GGTTTGTTCTGCTGGTCATTCTGTGTTTTGTTTTGGTTACGATTGTTTTTATTGCGACTCTTGTTGCGGTTACGATTGTTTTTTTTATTGTTGTGCTTTTTGTTTGGTTTATTTTTCTTTTTATTAGAGTCAAAAATCGACTTAATCTTTCCCCAGAATGACAATGAAAATGTAGTTTTCTTTTGATTGGGAACGCGTGTTGTTGGATGATTGGTATTAATAGCTGCTGCTTCTTTAGTGTTACTTAAGCCATTCTCTGCAATATTTTGTTGTGGTTTAGAAATGCCTTGATAACTCTTATGGTGTGATTTCTTATCGCCTTTTTGTTTGTTGATATTGAAGTTCGGAAATTGCATATAAGGATTAGGTAATAGCGTGATTTTTATCTCGTGCTTATCTTCTAATCTGCCAATATCCGCGCGTTTTTCATTAAGTAAATAGGTAATAACATCAACGCTAGACTGAATAGTTAGTTTTTGTGTTTGGTTAGAGGCATTGCAACCATCTTCAAGCTGCCTTAAAATGCTTAACGATAAACTTGGGACGGTTGGCGTAGTGCCACGACCTTCACAAGCAGGGCAGGTTTTTTCTACTGACTCTGTTACTGAACTCATTAAACGCTGTCTTGACATTTCTAACAGTCCAAAGCGTGAAATTGTGCCAATCTGAATACGAGCACGGTCTGAGCTGGTGGCTTTTTCCATGGCTTTTTCAATAGATTTTTTGTGTTCCTCAGATGTCATATCGATAAAGTCAACCACCACCAAGCCACCAATATCACGCAGTTGCAACTGTGCAGCGATTTCTTTGGCGGCTTCTAAGTTTGTATTGTAAGCTGTCTCTTCAATATCAAAACCTTTGGTAGCGCGTGCAGAGTTAATGTCAATGGCAGTCAGCGCTTCAGTTGGGTCAAAGACAATGGTTGCGCCTGTACATAGGGATACTTCACGCTCGAAAACACTTTTTACCTGTGATTCAATACCCATATGATTAAACAAAGAATGCTCGGAGGCATCGAACTGTTTAATACGGTCTAAATGGTGCGGTAGAACGAAGCTAACGAATTCTTTGGCATTTTGAAAAGTTGCTAAATCGTCAATAATGACACTATCAGTATCTTCTCTTAGGTAGTCACGCAGTGTGCGAATGACGATATCGCTTTCTTGATAGATTAAGAAAGGTGCTGAGCGTTTTTCTGCTGCGGTATTGATTGAACTCCACAACTCTGATAAGTAGTCAACTTCCCATTGTAGCTCTTCTAAAATTTTACCTGCACCAGCTGTACGAATAATTAAACCTGAGTGCTCAGGCATGGTGATTTTTCCAATAACTTCTTTTAGTGACTGTCTATCTGATGAAGTGATTTGTCTAGAGATGCCATTGCTTTTTGCATTGTTTGGTGTCAATATCATGTAGGCACCAGCCAAGTTGATATAAGTACTTAGTGCAGCACCTTTGTTGCCACGCTCTTCTTTTTCAACTTGAACAATAATTTCTTGTCCTTCCTTTAAAACATCAGAAATAGTGAGTTTTTCACCTGAGGATTTTGCATTTTCTTTTAGTGCTTCAGTAACTTCTTTGAATGGCAAAAATCCTTGTCTTTCCTTGCCATAATCGACAAAAGCAGCTTCTAAGGATTGTTCAACTCGCGATATTTTCCCTTTGTAAATATTGCCTTTATTTTTCTGATTAAGGCTGGTTTCTATATTGAGAGAGGTGAGTTTTTTATTTCTTACAATGGCAACTCGAATTTCTTCCGAGTGCGTTGCGTTGATTAATATGTGGTTCATAATTTAGTCCTGATAATAGACTTCCTTCCACACACAGAGACTCAACACTTGCATGTTGAGTTGAACTTAGCATCATTATTTTGAGTTGTAAATGTTTCAAAATTTTATTCTAATTGTTATATATTGGGGTTGTCAGCCCTTTTTGGTTTATTGCTAATGATAAGTCTTGGTTAAAAGCTAATAAACGATTATATTCTCTATGTATGGCAAAAAAAAGCCAAATGTTTATAGTTTGTTTTGATGTTTGTCATTACAGTCAAAACTTTTAAAAAATTCTTTGTTCAATGTGTTCTGTTCCTTACATTAAACAGTTTGTATTATAACATAAAAGCTATTGATTTAATGTGCGTCCACCATCAACGCTGATAATTTGACCGGTGATATAAGGTGAGGTTGCTAAAAACAAAACTGTGTTAGCAATATCTTCTGCGCCACCTTGTTTGTTCAAAGGTATTTTATTTAGCATCTTGTCTTTTTGTTCATCGTTGAGTTTGGCTTGGTTTTCTGGCCATAGAATTGATCCTGGTGCAACACCACAAACACGAATTTCTGGCGCCAGTTCCTTTGCTAAGGTTTGTGTCATCATTGCCACACCTGCTTTGGAAATGTTATAAATTGCATGGTTTTTTAATGGGCGCTGGGCATGAATGTCAATAATGTTGATAATGCAACCCTTATTTTTTGATAAAGCTGCTAATAAAGATTGAGATAGAAAAAAAGGTGCCATTATATTGGTATTGATGATTGTATTCCAGTCATTTTCATTAGCATTTTGCATTGAGGTTGGGTAAAAGACCGAGGCATTGTTGACTAATACATCTAATTGTTTAATAGTGTTGGCAAGTGTTTTTAGTGCTTGTAAGTCAGATAGCTCAGCTTGAATTAGTGTGGCAGAATTAGCGCGCAGTTGATTAAGCTCATTAGCCAAAGTTTGTGCTTCTTTGTTAGAATTTCGATAATGAATAATGATATTGTAATCGTGTGCGTGTAGTGTTTTGGTGATTTGTGCACCAATGCGTTGTGCGCCACCTGTGATGAGTGCTGTTTTCATATAAAATAACTTTCGTGAATTTAGAACAAATAATCAAAAACACTATTATACAAAAAGCCGAGCCTATCGGGTTTGATGAATTTATGAATTTAGCGTTGTATTATCCAGCCAAAGGATATTACAGTGGTGGTGCTCAGAAATTCGGTGAAAAAGGGGATTTTATTACTGCGCCTGAAACTTCGGATTTATTTGGCTTTTGTCTTGCTAGACAATGTGCACAAGTGTCAGAGAGTAGAGGTGGTATTTTAGAATTTGGCGCAGGTAGTGGGATATTAGCAGCACAAATCTTATTTGAATTAGGACGATTGGGGAAACTACCAAAAAACTATTACATCTTAGAGTTAAGCGCTGAATTACAGCAACGACAAAAAGACACAATTAACAAAGCCCTGCCAGAATTAATAGATAGGGTGGTTTGGTTAAATAGGCTGCCAAAGGATTTTTCAGGTGTGGTGATTGCCAATGAGGTGTTGGATGCTATGCCGGCGAAACGATTGATTAATCAAACCGATGGCTTTAAAGAATTAGGTGTGGACTGTCAAGATGATAAATTGGTATGGCAAGTGCTAAAACACCCTTATACCAATGATAAAATATCTATACCTGTTGAAGTTTCACATGGCTATATCACCGAAGTTAATGACAGAGCAAGGGCGTGGATTGAAAGTCTGAGCGAGATAATGAATAAGGGTGTGGTATTGCTTATTGATTATGGCATGGGGCGAGATGAGTATTTCCACCCTCAGCGTAATGAAGGTACACTAAGGTGCTATTATCAACATAAGGCGAATGATAATCCATTTGAGCATATCGGTGAGCAGGATATTACCACCTCGGTTAATTTTTCTGATATTGCTGAGCAAGCGTTTGAGTGTGGCTTTACACTTTCTGGTTACGCCACACAGGCGCTATTTTTAATTTCTTTGGGTATTGACGAATATTTGCTAAATGAAAAAGACGAAAACAAACGCATTAGTTTGGCGCAACAAATCAAGCAATTAGTATTACCAAACGCAATGGGGGAGAGTTTTAAAGTATTGGCATTAAGTAAAAATACGCAAGTAAAATTAAAAGGCTTTAAAGAGCAAGATTTAACTTATAAACTATAAAGAGCAGTGGACTTTATTCAAACAATTGTTTTGGCATTAATACAGGGGATTAGCGAATTTTTGCCGATATCCTCTTCTGCACATTTGATTTTAGTGCCTAAGTTAAGTGACTGGCCTGATCAAGGATTGGCATTTGATGTAGTAGTGCATATGGGCACATTGGTTGCTGTGATTTATTATTACAAACATATAATCTCTCAATTATTTAGTGATTTTTATCTCTGTATTATTGAGAGAAAAGTTGTTGGTGAGTCAAAATTGGCTTGGGGTGTATTATTGAGTACGATTCCTGTGGGTATTTTTGGGTTTCTCTTTGAAGATTTTATTGCCAACGATTTGCGTTCTGTTGAAATTATTACCTATACGACCATTGTATTTGGTATTTTATTGGGTGTTGCAGTTTTGCTAGACACTAAGAGTCCACGTGCTAGAGAGTTATTGGCTTGGAGGGATGTTGTTTTTATTGGTGTGATGCAGACACTGGCACTGGTGCCAGGTGTTTCGCGCTCGGGTATTACTATTACCGCAGGACTGCTGATAGGGCTTTCAAGAAAAGCAACGGTTCAATTTTCCTTTTTATTATCTATTCCAGTTATTACACTTTCTGTTTTGTTAATACTGATTGATATTTATCAACAACAGCAAGTGGTTAATTTAACTTTATTAGTGGTGGGTTTTGTGGTCTCTAGTATCAGTGCGTATTTAACCATTATTTTTTTCATTAGAGCGTTAAATACAATGAGTATGATGCCATTTGTGGTTTATCGTTTATTTTTAGGGGTATTTTTGTTAATGTTATGAATAATATATTTTCTTTTAGGTTTAACGCTTTTGTTACACTCAACATTGTTTCTTTATTGTTGATTTCTAGTTGGAGTTATGGTGCGACTAGAGAGTATTGGGATTTGTTAGACCAATGGGTATTTGACGCAACCAACCCTTTATTAAATGAGTTAAGGGGGGCGTGGAGTTGGTTCTGGGCGGTGTTGAGTATTCGTATTGCAGATTTGATTCCATTTTTTTTTATTTTGTGGTTTTTCTATGCCAAAGGTGTGATTTTTGAGAGCAAAGATAGATTTTCTGGGTTTATTGGTTTTGCTTTGTTAGGCGTTGTGACGTTGTTTGTGCGTGAGTTGCTGGATTTTTATGTTGAATGTAATAATTTAAACAGAGCTAGCCCAACGGTGTTGATTGGTGACGCCGTGCGTTTGTCATTAATGTATCCTGATTTTGGCTTAAAAGATTTTTCTGGCGATAGCTTCCCAGGTGACCATGCTGCTGTGTTATTTACTTGGCTGGGTTACTGTTTATTCTTTGCGCGTAATAAATGGACTCCGTGGATATTATTTGTTGTGATATTGTTTATAATGCCAAGACTAATGGCGGGTGCACATTGGATGAGTGATATCATGGTTGGCGGACTAGGCACAGCTTTAACGACACTGGCATTTGGTTTGTATACACCACTATTAAATACACCACAAAAAATACTCAACAAAATTATTAACAGGATTTTAAGAAAATGACACAACCACAAGCTATTTATCGCAAAGACTACACAGTAAGCCCGTATTTAATTCATGCAACTGAGTTAAGTTTTCGTTTAGGTGAAAATGAAACAATTGTCTCATCAAAGATCGATTTTTATCAAAACTCTTTAAGCACCGATAAAAGTGGTAATTTGTTTTTAAACGGCATTGATTTAGAATTGATTTCTATCTTAGTTGATGGCGTTGATCCTGAATACACCCTAGTGGAAGACGGCTTGGAACTAAGAAAGATGTCACAGCGTTTTACTTTGGAAATACAAACCAAAATCCACCCAGAAACCAACACCAGTTTAAACGGATTGTATCAATCAAGCGGCAATTTTTGCACCCAATGTGAAGCGCATGGCTTTCGTCAAATCACTTATTATTTAGACCGCCCTGATGTATTAAGTGTGTTCACCACACACATTGAAGCGGCGTTTGACAAGTATCCTGTGCTGCTGAGTAATGGTAATTTGACTGAATGTTCAAATGGCGTGGCGACTTGGCACGACCCAGTGCCTAAGCCTTGTTATTTATTTGCTTTAGTGGCAGGTGATTTTGCTGTTTTAGAAGACACTTACACAACATTATCGGGCACAGAAGTGGCACTTAAAATTTACACAGAAGCGCACAATATACATAAAACCCAGTTTGCTATGGGTGCTCTTAAACGCGCATTCAAATGGGACGAGGAGCGTTTTGGATTAGAATACGATTTAGACATTTATATGATTGTGGCAGTTGATGATTTTAATATGGGCGCTATGGAGAACAAGGGTTTGAATGTGTTTAATTCTGCCTGCGTATTAGCAGATAACAAAACTGCAACTGATGGTGATTTTATTAATATTGAAGCCATTATCGGGCACGAGTATTTCCATAATTGGACAGGCAACCGCGTGACTTGTAGGGACTGGTTTCAGTTAAGTTTAAAAGAAGGTTTGACGGTTTTTAGAGACCAAGAATTTACTTCTGATTTACATTCGCATTCAATTAAGCGTATTGACGATGTGGATATGTTGCGTACATACCAATTTGCCGAAGATGCAGGGCCAATGTCACATCCTGTACGCCCTGAAAGCTATATCGAAATGAATAATTTTTATACGCTGACTGTTTATGAAAAAGGTGCGGAAGTGATTCGTATGATTCACACCTTCCTTGGTGAAGCAGGTTTCCAAAAAGGCATGAAGTTGTATTTTGAGCGCCATAACTCTCAAGCGGTGACCATTGATGATTTTATTAGCAGCATGAGTGATGCTAACGGGTTTGATTTCACCCAATTTAAACATTGGTATTCACAATCTGGCACACCTGAGGTGAGTATTTCAACGCATTATGACGAAGTCAAGAACACCTACACAGCAACGGTTGAACAACAATATGAGTATTTTTTCCCACTGTCATTTGCGTTACTTGACGGTTTAGGTAATGAATTAGAAAAAGGCGTGTTAACCATTAAGGACAAAGTCCAAATTTTTGTATTTGAAAATATAAAATCAGCGCCAACCCCTTCTTGGTTGCGTGGGTTTTCAGCGCCAATCAAACTTGAGTGTGACTTGAGTTTTGAGCAAAGGATATTTTTGGTTAAGCACGACAAAGACAGTTTTGTTAAATGGGACAACGCACAAAAGCTTTGGTTGTCTTTGATAATGGATGCCGACACAATAGATGAAGTTGCATTTTTTGATGCGATTGAATTTATGATTAAAAATACCAAAGATAGCTCATTGGTTTGTGAGTTGTTAATGTTGCCATCTGAACGTGCTCTACATAATCATCAAACGGTTATTGATGTGTTTGATATTCACAATAAGCGTGAAATCACTATTCAAAAAATTATCACCAGATTTAAACCGTTATTACTTGAAGTATATAAATCACTAGCGTCACACAGTAGCCTTCAAGGAGAGTTAAATACTCAACAAGTTTACGAATTCACATCAGAAGCTGTTGGGCAAAGAGCACTAAAAAATAGATGCTTATTCTATCTAACAAAAGATGGCGAGTTGGATTTGGCAAAGTCACAATTCAATGAGGCTAATTGTATGAGTGATAAATTCTGTGCATTTCATTTGCTGTTAAATAGCGATAATGAGTATCGCCAACAAATATTGGCAGATTTCTACCAAGAATTCAAAGACGATACGCAAGTAATGGATAAGTATTTTTCTGCGTTAGCATCCAGCAATGTGTGCGATGTTGACGGCGTTAAAGCATTGATGGAGCATGAATTATTCTCTTTTAACACACCGAATCGTTTGCGTAGTGTGGTTGGTGGTTTTGCTCGCAACTATACAAATTTTCACAAGCAAGCAAGTTACGAATTTTTTACCGATGTGATACTCAAACTAAACACCAGCAACCCACAAATTGGCGCAAGACTGGTGGCAACCTACAATCATTGGAAGCGCTTTACCCCTGAGTTAAAGGCTTTGCAAAAACAACAGCTAGAAAGAATTGCCAACACTGAAAATCTATCTAAAGATATTTTTGAAATTGTTCAAGTTGCACTTAAATGAGCCAACTAACTGAATTATTAAAACAAAAATTACTTATCATCGCCGTAGCAGAGTCTTGTACGGGTGGTAACCTATCTGTATTGCTTACCGAAGAGAGTGGCTCTTCTGATTATTTTGATAGAGGTTTTATCACTTATAGCGATCAAGCAAAAATAGAACTACTTGGCGTGAAAAGATCTACTTTAGATGCTTATGGTGCAGTTAGTGAGCAAACTGCCCTGGAAATGGTAGAGGGGGTTATTCAGAACTCTAATGCTAATATTGGGGTATCTATCACCGGTATTTCTGGACCAACAGGCGGCACAAAGAACAAGCCTGTAGGCACTGTGTGTTTTGGCTTTTGTATCTTGGGTGAGTGTACCACCATTAGAAAATATTTTGATGGCGAGCGTCAACAAGTCATGCAAAAAAGTGTAGGCTTTGTGGTTGATACTTTGAAAGGGTTGTTATAACTCAATGCATATTAATGCATAAATTTTCAGTAGCACCGATGATGGATTGGACTGATAGGCATTGTCGGTATTTTCACAGATTGTTGTCAAAAGAGACGCAGTTGTGGAGTGAAATGGTAACGACCAAGGCCATTCTTAATGGGGATAAAAATCGTCTGTTGGATTTTGATGCAGCAGAGCATCCATTGGTATTGCAACTAGGTGGTAGCGAGTCAGATGAGATGGCGCAGTGTGCTAAGATTGCCCAAAATTGGGGCTATGATGAGGTAAACATTAATGTTGGTTGTCCATCGGATAGAGTGCAATCGGGCAGTTTTGGCGCGTGTTTAATGCAAACCCCAGAGGTGGTAGCGCAGTGTGTGGATGCGATGCGCCAAGCAAGCGATATATCAGTGAGTGTGAAGTCACGCATTGGTGTGGATGATATGGAAAGTTATAAGGAGTTGTCAAACTTTGTCATGCAAGTGGAAAACGCAGGCTGTGATGTGTTTGTAATTCACGCTAGAAAAGCTTGGTTAAAAGGATTAAGTCCAAAAGAAAATCGTACAGTACCATCACTAAATTATGAATGGGTATATAGAATTAAAAAAGATTTCCCGCATCTTGCTATTGCTATTAACGGAGGTATTATGAGTGTTGATGAGGCTACTGTGCACTTGCAATCCGTTGATAGTGTGATGTTGGGCAGAGTGGCGTATCACCAGCCATATTTACTTAGTGAGGTGGATAACAAGATTTATCATAAAATTCTGGATGCGCCGTCGCGTGAACAAGTATTATTGGATTTTATTGAATATATAAAGAAACAGAATGACCAAGGGGTGCCAATTCGCTCAATGACTCGGCATATTTTAGGTTTGTATCACGCTCAGCCGAGTGCTAAAAAATTTAGACAATTACTCAGTGGCAAGGTGGTTGAATTGAAGCATTTGTATCAATGGTTGGACTTTACGGGTTAAAAAATGGTTGATGGTAATTTCATTGCAAGCGTTGATATTGGCAGCAGTAAGATTGTTGTTCTTCTTGCGGAATTAAAAAATAACAGAGTAGAAGTTTTTGGCTATGCACAAGCTAGTTCTGATGGTGTTCGGTGTGGTGTTGTTGAAAATGCTAAAAAAGTGGCAAAAGTGATTGAAAAGATTAAAGAAGAAATTGTTGAAAATTATGGCACAGATTTTCAACATGTTAGTGTTAATATTTCAGAGCCAAATCTTAAAGTATTGAATCAAAGCGCTTATACGCATGTGCCTTCTGGCAGGGTTAGAGATTCAGAGTTAGATACGGTTTTTAAGATTATTGAGTCAATGGCAAAGACAAAGATGCCAGACAATCATCAGACTGTTAACAACATAATACACCACTATACTTTGGATGCAAATCCTGAGCCTGTCAATCAACCCCTTGGGAAAAAAGCGGATAATTTAGGCGTTAGTATACATACTGTTAGCGCATCTAATCATCATGTGGAAGCGGTTGAAAACAGTATTTACTGGAGTGATTTGGGTTTGTCTAGTATTGTGCCAAATTCAATGGCGAGTAGCGAGCCTTGTTTGACACAAGATGAAAAAGACAAAGGGGTTTGTTTGGTTGATATTGGTTCCGGTGTGACGGATTTGTCTGTATTTAAGCAGGGCGGTGTTTTTTATAGCGGCAGTATTCAATTTGGCGTAGAGCAGGTGACTCAAGATATCTCTGAGGCGTTTAACACTTCTTTTCAAGAAGCAGAGCGTTTAAAAATAGAATATGGACAAACACAAGTTAAATTGGGCGCTGATACACTCATTAAGTTTCAACAAATAGATGATTCAAATTATTATTATTTGTCGCATGAATCACTCATTGAAGTGATTAGACAGTCTTACTTGGAGTTGTTTAAGATGATTAGAACAAAACTCAACAACCAAAATTTATATCGCTCGCTTAAATCAGGCTTGGTTTTGGTGGGCGGTGGTGCAAAAATGACAGATTGTGATAAGTTAATGCACAGTCTTTATAAAAAGAAAGTCAAAGTAGGGCGTATTAACACTGAGCTCATTAGCGCAAAGTATGAGTGGTTGGGCCCAGAGTATGCGTGTGCTTTGGGTTTATTGTTGTTCGGTCTTGACGATTCTAAGTCTGAGCAACAATCGAGTGGTAAAAACAGTTTTTTAGGTAAAATGGGCTTCATTAAAGGGTTTAAATTTTTATAAATATGATTAAGCAAAGAACAATAAAAAAAGCAGTTAAAGCGCGTGGCATTGGTATTCATAGTGGCGCTATGATTAATATGACGCTTATTCCCGCAGAGATTGACCATGGCGTGGTGTTTAGGAGATTGGATGTGGGTGGCGAGTTGATTCGAGCGCATAATGCCTTTGTAAACGAGGTGATTCTATCAACCAGTATTGAAAATCAAGGTGTTAAGATTTCAACCGTTGAGCATTTAATGAGTGCATTTTCAGCGCTGGGTATTGACAATGTATTGGTAGAATTAGACTCATTTGAAGTGCCTATTATGGATGGCTCATCAGCACCCTTTATTTTCTTGGTGCAATCAGCAGGTATTGAAGATCAGGATGCACATAAGAAATTTTTTGTGATTAAAGATACTATTCGCGTAGAAAACAATGATTCTTGGGCGCAAGTAACACCTTACGAAGGTTTTAAAGTAACGCTTGAGATTGATTTTAATCATAAAAAAGTTAAGGAAAGCGGGCAAAATCTTAGCATTGATTTCGCACAGAAGTCTTATCTTAAAGAAATATCTAGAGCCAGAACTTTCGGTTATATGCGTGATGTAAAAAGTATGCAAGAGAGGAATTTGGCACTCGGTGCGAGTATGGATAATGCGATTGCACTCAGTGATGATGATGTCTTAAATGAAGATGGTATGCGCTATGAGAATGAATTTGTAAAACATAAAATTTTGGATATTGTTGGTGACTTGTACTTGTTAGGTGCTAACCTAATTGGACACTACGAGGGTTACAAAACTGGGCACTTGTTGAATGATCAGTTGTTATCTGCCATTCTTAAGCAACCAGATACTTGGTCAATTGAGACTTTTGAGAGTGAAAATTCTCCGATTCAATTCTATTCAGAAGATTGGCAAAACTCCCTATAATGACATTCGTCTTAGGTATAATCCTAGGGTTTTTTCTATCAAATAAGTAATGAAATTGAACGGTGCTCAAATATTGGTTAATTGCCTTCAAAATGAAGGTGTAGAGCATATCTTTGGATATCCAGGGGGCGCTGTATTGCATATTTACGATGCGCTTGATGCCTGTGATAATATTGCCCATATTTTAGTTCGTCATGAACAGGGCGCTGTGCACGGTGCAGATGGCTATGCACGCGTTAGTGGTAAGTGTGGTGTAGCGCTCGTTACTTCTGGTCCTGGGCTTACTAATGCAGTAACAGGCATTGCTACAGCGCATATGGATTCTATTCCAATGGTGGTTATTTCGGGTCAAGTGTCCTCTGCAGTGATTGGTAATGACGCATTCCAAGAGGTGGATGCTGTTGGCATTACCCGTTCATGTGTTAAGCATAATTTCTTGGTAAAAGACATTAACGATTTGGCAAATGTTGTTAAGAAGGCATTTCATATTGCCACCACAGGTCGCCCAGGCCCAGTATTGATTGATATCACTAAAGATACTACCATCGCTGAGATTGAATTTGATGGTTATCCTAAGTCAATTAATATGCGCTCATACCAACCTGAGATAAAAGTTGACGCAGGGCAAATTGATAAAGCAGTTGCGTTAATCATGCAAGCAAAGAAACCTATTGTCTACTCAGGTGGTGGTAGTGTGATTGGCAATGCCAGTGAGGTGCTACGCTCGTTTACACGCAATACTAATTTTCCAATTACCCAAACCTTAATGGGCTTGGGCGCATACCCTGCAACAGATGCTCAGTCATTAGGTATGTTAGGTATGCATGGCACTTATGAAGCTAACATGGCAATGCACGATTCAGATTGTGTTATTGCTGTGGGCGCACGCTTTGATGACCGTATTACGGGTAATTTAGATAAGTTTTGCCCTTATGCAAAAATCATTCATATTGATATTGATCCATCTTCGGTGGGCAAGACGGTAGCTATTGATGTGGCAATTATCGGACAAGTCAACGATGCTTTGAATGCACTTATACAAGCACTTAAAGATAAAAAATTAGCCAATATTGATGCGTGGTGGAAGCAAATCGAAGAGTGGCGTAGTGTTGATTCAATGGCGTATCAGACTAAGTCGGGTGTCATTAAACCACAAAGCGTGATTGAAGCTTTGTATGAAGTAACTCAGGGTGAGGCGATTGTTACCAGTGATGTGGGTCAGCACCAAATGTGGGCGGCGCAATACTACCCATTTGATAAACCACGCCGTTGGATTAACTCTGGTGGCTTAGGTACAATGGGCTTTGGATTGCCTGCGGCAATGGGTGCAAAATTAGCCGACCCAAAAGCAGATGTGGCTTGTGTAACTGGCGAAGGCAGTATTCAAATGATGCTACAAGAGCTTTCGACCATGTTGCAATACAATACCCCCGTTAAAATTATTAATTTAAATAATGGCTATTTGGGCATGGTTAGACAATGGCAAGAGTTTTTTTATGAAAAACGCTATGCAATGTCGTACATGGATGCACTACCAGATTTTGTTAAATTGGCAGAAAGTTACGGGCATATAGGTATTAAAGTTGAGAAAGAACAAGATTTAAAGCCAGCTTTGATTGAGGCATTCAAACAAAAAGACCGTACCGTGTTTGTTGATATTTTGACTGACCCAAGTGAAAATGTATTTCCAATGATTCCATCGGGGGCAGGACATCATGAGATGTTGCTAGCAGGTCGTGACGAAATGGCATCCACTAACGATGAAGGATTACATTTAGTATAAAAGACCATGAGACATATTATTTCACTACAATTAGAAAACGAATCTGGTGCGCTATCAAGGGTGGCAGGCTTGTTTTCAGCGCGTGGCTTTAACATTGAGTCATTAACGGTAGCACCGACTAATGATGAGACGCTGTCGCGTATGACCATTGTCAGTATTGGCGATGATAATATTATTGAGCAAATTGTTAAGCAGCTGGATAAACTCATTGATGTGGTAACGGTAACTAACTTGACCGCTACAGAACACATTGAACGCGAATTAGTATTGGTTAAAATTGATGTTGACCCAAGCTCTCAAGCTGAAATAGACAAACATATTGATGAATATGGCGGCAAGATAGTAGATGTGAGTGAAGACACTTATACAGTTGAAGTGGCAGGAAAAAGCCAACGAGTCAATGATTTTTTAGAGGCAATTGATGCACTCAAAATTTTAGAAGTTTCTAGAACAGGCGTAACTGGCGTTTGTCAGAAAAGAGAATATTAATTAAACAGAGGTTTTTGTATTGATGCAAAAATCTCACAATCAAAAGAGGAAAAAAATGAACAGATATTACGATAAAGATGCTGATTTAAATATTATAAAAGGCATGAAAGTAGCCATCGTTGGTTATGGCTCACAAGGTTATGCGCACGCAAACAACCTGAAAGATTCAGGTATTGATGTTGTTGTTGCACTTAGAGAAGGCTCAATATCAGCGGCAAAAGCAGAAAGATCCGGTTTGAGCGTCAAATCAGTTGAAGATGCAACGGCGTGGGCAGATTTAGTTATGGTATTAGCACCAGATGAGTTTCAGGCAAAAATTTATGTAGATAATATTGAGCCAAACCTCAAGCAAGGTGCAACACTTGCATTTGCACATGGTTTAAATATTCACTTTGAAATGATTAAGCCAAGAGCTGACCTTAATGTTATTATGATTGCCCCTAAGGCGCCAGGTCATACTGTGCGTAGTGAATTTGTTAAGGGTGGTGGTATTCCTGACTTGATTGCTGTTGCTCAAGATGTATCTGGCAATGCGAAAGACATTGCCCTATCTTACGCATCAGCTATTGGTGGTGGTCGTACAGGCATCTTAGAGACAACTTTCAGAGAAGAAACAGAAACAGATTTGTTTGGTGAGCAAGCGGTATTATGTGGTGGCACAACGGCATTAGTTCAAGCAGGGTTTGAGACATTGGTTGAAGCAGGTTACGAGCCAGAAATGGCATACTTTGAGTGTTTGCATGAATTAAAACTCATTGTTGATTTGATGTATGAAGGTGGTATTGCCAATATGCGTTATTCAATCTCAAATACAGCTGAATACGGTGATGTAACTCGGGGTCCTCGTATTATCACCAATGAAACCAAATTAGAGATGAAGAAAATCTTAGCTGAAATCCAAGATGGTTCGTTTGCTAAAGAGTTTGTGGCTAATGTGGGCGAGCTTCCTGCGCGTCGTGAAGTTCAACGCGCACATCAAATTGAACGAGTAGGTGAGTCACTTCGTTCAATGATGCCGTGGATTGCTAAGAACAAAATTATTGATCAGAGTAAAAACTAAAAATTAGATTGAACGCCCAGCTAAGTTGGGCGTTTTTTTGTTTCTAAGAGAGATTATGGCAGAAAAAAAAACAAAAAAAGGTGTTTACTTATTGCCCAATGTTCTAACAACATTTGGATTGTTCTCAGGTTTCTTAGCGATTGTTCTAGCCACTAAAGGTCAATATCTAGAATCTGCTATTGCTATCTTTGTGGCAATGTTGTGGGATACTCTAGATGGTCGTGTTGCACGACTGACCAATACCCAAAGTGCATTTGGTGAGCAATATGATTCGATGGCAGATATGTTGTCATTTTGTGTTGCGCCTGCACTATTGGTGTATTTTTGGCAGTTTGAGCAGATGGGTAAAATTGGCTGGATAGGCGCATTTATTTATGTAGCCGCTGGCGCATTGCGTTTGGCACGCTTTAATACGCAAATAGGTATTGAGGATAAGCGTTATTTTCAAGGCCTACCTTCGCCAGCTGCTGCTGCGCTTATTGCAGGTTTGGTATGGACTAAGGAGTTTATCGGCACAACGCCGTATGACCAATATCTTGCTATGACAAGTTGGATTATCTTAGTGAGTGCTGGCGTATTGATGGTGAGTAATATTCGTTATTATAGCTTTAAGGAAATTAACCTCAAGGGTAGGGCGTCATTCAAATTACTGTTAATCGCTATATTAATTATTATTGTAGTGACGCTATGGCCAAGTGCGATTCTGTTTACCTTCTTTTTTGTTTATGCGCTATCTGGCTTAATTATTACCATAATTGATGTGCGTAAAAAACGTGTGTTGAAAAAAAACAGGTAGGCGGTTTATATTTAAGTTATAATTTAGTTATGAAGAATCAGATTAAAACTTCTTTCTATAAGCAACCCACTCTCCTGGCTTTGTTACGATTATTACCGTAAGGTAATTTACTATCTCGACTGGCTGAAAAGCTAGCACATCTTAAAAATACAACGTAACAAACATAGGAGACAAAAAATGTCTGATAAACTAATTATTTTCGATACGACGCTAAGAGATGGTGAGCAATCACCTGGTGCGTCAATGACCAAAGACGAAAAAATACGCATTGCCAAAGTGTTGGAAAAAATGCATGTTGATGTCATTGAGGCAGGCTTTGCTATTGCTTCGTCTGGTGACTTTGAAGCGGTTCAAGCGGTTGCCAATACTATTCAAGATTCTACTATTTGCTCGCTTGCAAGAGCATTAGATAAAGATATTGATCGTGCTGGAGAAGCATTAAAGGGTGCGAATTCATCTTGTATTCATACTTTTATTGCTACCAGTGATATTCACATGAAGATGAAGTTGAATATGACACCTGAGCAAGTAGTAAAGCAGGCTGTTCATGCAGTAAAGCGCGCCAGAAATTGGACAGATAATGTTGAATTTTCACCCGAGGATGCAGGGCGTAGTGACGAAGACTTTCTTTGTCGTATCATTGAAGCAGCAATTGAGGCAGGTGCGACTACCATTAATATTCCTGATACGGTAGGTTATAACATTCCTCATCAGTTTGGTGAGACGATAAAATCACTGATTGAGCGCGTGCCAAATTCTGATAAAGCAATCTTTTCAGCGCATTGTCATAATGACTTGGGTTTGGCGGTGGCAAATTCTCTGTCTGCCGTTCTTAATGGCGCACGCCAAGTGGAGTGTACGATTAACGGCTTAGGTGAGCGTGCAGGCAATACCTCTTTGGAGGAGTTGGTCATGGCAGTGCGAACGCGTCAAGATATTTTTGCCTGCGATACAGGCATTGATGCCACACATATTCTTTCTGCATCGCGCTTGGTTTCAAGCGTGACAGGCTTTATCGTGCAACCAAACAAAGCAATTGTTGGTGCAAATGCCTTTGCTCATGAGGCAGGCATTCATCAAGATGGCGTACTTAAACACCGTGAGACTTACGAAATCATGCGGGCTGAAGATGTTGGTTGGAATGCCAATTCATTGGTAATGGGTAAGCATTCAGGTCGTAATGCCTTTAAAGTTAGAATGCAAGAACTTGGTGTTGAGTTTGACAGCGATGATGCGCTAAATAGTACCTTTAAGAGTTTTAAAGAATTGGCAGATAAGAAACATGAAATTTTTGATGAAGACTTGCAAGCATTGGTTTCGGAATCTCAGAACGAAGAACATGAGAGCATTCAATTGGTAGCGCTTAAAGTTTCTAGTCAAACAGGTGAACAAAATTCAGCGCGGATTGTGCTTTCTATTGATGCTAAAGAAGTATCGGCTACTGCCAATACTTCGGGTGCAGTAGACGCTACTTTTAGTGCGATTAATTCATTGGTTGATGTTGAGGTGAATTTGCAACTGTATTCAGTATCAAATGTTACCCAAGGTACTGATGCACTAGGCGAAGTCAATGTGCGCCTTGAAAGTGATGGGCGTATTGTTAATGGGCAAGGTGCGGATACCGATATTATTATTGCCAGCGCTAAAGCTTATGTCAATGCCTTGAATAAAATTTTAGTGATAACCGATAGGGCACATCCACAAGTATGAGTCAATTAGAGCGTAGTGATTATTTAGAAGCATTTGATGTACCAGCATTTTTATATGCTGAATCTGCTGATGCAATAGAAGTCAGTATTCAAAAAATTTGCACGCCATGTTTGGTGATTGAAACGCAAAATGCACATTCTTTTTGTCAAACTGGTAAGATTCAAGATTTTTTATTTAAAATGTTGGGTGCTATTGGGCTTGAAAAAGCCAATGTTAAATGCATCGCTATTGATGCCGTTGATTTGGAGTACACGCTTGGACAATACGACGCTAAAACGGTATTATTAATGAGCAAGAGTCTGTCATCCGATGTGCAAGCGCATTTTTCCACGTATCATCCAAGTGAAATTTTAGTTAATGAAACTTTTAAGCGCGAAGCGTGGGAAGTATTAAAGCAATTACAGCAATGTCTAAAGTAGATTACTCTCTTGCGGGTTATGAGCGTCCCAAATTACAAACACCCAATGGTGAGAAAAAGCTACTCATGCATTCTTGCTGCGCCCCTTGTGCCGGTGAAATTATGGAGGCTTTAGCGGTCTCAGAGATTGACACCACCATTTTTTTTTACAATCCAAATATTCATCCACAAGAAGAATATGAGCTGCGAAAAGAAGAAAATATTCGTTTTGCAGAAAAACTGGGCATGCCGTTTATTGATGCAGATTATGAAAAGGAACTGTGGTTTGAGCGTGTCAAAGGACAAGAAGATGAGCCAGAGCGTGGTCTGCGTTGCACCACTTGTTTTGATATGCGTTTTGAAGTCACTGCTAAGTATGCCAAAGCACATGATTTTGATTTGATATCTTCCACATTAGGTATTTCTCGTTGGAAAGATATGAATCAAATCAATGGCTGTGGTGCACGCGCCACTGATTCATTTAATGGTATTACTTATTGGGATTTTAACTGGCGTAAGCAAGGTGGCTCATCTCGAATGCTGGAGTTATCAAAACAAGAAGAATTCTATCAACAAGAATACTGTGGTTGTGTCTATTCTCTACGAGACACAAACCGCTGGCGTGTATCACGCGGTAGGGAAAAAGTTGAGCGTGGTGTTAAGTTTTATGCTGAGGTAATGGATAGTTTAACTAAGCAAGTAAAGTAATAACGCTTTTTGTGCATGTAAACGGTTTTCGGCTTCATCCCACACTAAACTTTGCATGCCGTCAATCACATCGCTGCTTACTTCTTCCTCGCGGTGTGCTGGCAGGCAATGCATAAAGCTAGCATCAGCGTTAGCTTGTTGCATTAAATCGCTATTTACCTGAAAATCTTTAAAAGCAAACTCACGCTTTGCTTGCTCATCTTCCTGACCCATGCTCGCCCAAACATCGGTCACAACCAAATCTGAATTTTTACAAGCCTCTTTTGCATTATCACATAGCTTAATGTAGTCTTGATATTGCGTAATGAAAGAAGACTCTGGCTCGTATCCTTTAGGCGTGGCAATGTTGAGTTTGAAGTCAAATACACTTGCAGCTTGCATATAAGTTTGACACATATTGTTACCGTCGCCAATCCAGGTAACTGTTTTTCCTTGAATGTTGCCTTTATGTTCTTTGTAGGTCATCATATCTGCCAATAACTGACAAGGGTGAGATTCATCAGATAAGGCGTTGATAATTGGCACATTAGCATTTTGTGCAAAAGTATTGATGTCATTATGTGAAGACACACGCATCATAATGCCGTCGACCATTGAGCCAATTACAATTGCACTGTCAACAATTGACTCGCCTCGACCTAATTGAATATCACGCTCGGATAAAAATAGTGCGTGACCGCCTAGCTGTGCCATGCCTGCTTCAAATGACACACGCGTGCGCGTGGAAGACTTGTCAAAAATCATTGCCAATGTTTTGCTCTCTAGTGCTTTGTTGATTTGACCCGTTTTATGCTCTTTTTTTAAGGTAATGGCATTATCAATAATTTGGTTTAAGTCATGGGTTGATAAATCTTCAAGGTTGATAAAATGTTTCATTGTTATAATTCTCCTATCAAGTCGCAAACAGTATCAATAATAATATCTGCCTCAGTTTGATTGATAATCAGTGGTGGCAACAGTCGTATAGAACGACCAGTAATATTAATAAGTAAGCGTTTATCTAGCGCTGCATTTAGTAGGCGTGTGCAATCTTGATTAAGCTCAATGGCAATCATTAAGCCTTTAGCGCGTATCTGGGTAATTTTGTTTGAGTTGGATAATTTTTCTTGAAAGTTTGATGCTAAGTATCCCCCCATCTTTGTGGCATTGTCAAGAAGATTATATTTTTCAATGACTTCCAATACGCTGAGTGCTGTTTTGCAGACTAAAGGATTGCCACCAAAAGTTGAGCCATGCGTACCAGGGGTGAAAAGTATTGCCGCCTTGCCTTTTGCTAAGCAAGCACCAATCGGCACACCATTGCCCAAACCTTTGGCTAAAGTCAGTATATCAGGGGTGATATTGTTATATTGATGTGCAAACATTTTTCCTGTACGCCCAATACCTGTTTGCACCTCGTCCAAAATAAGCAACCAGTTATTGGCTTGACAGATGGCTTGCACTTGGTTTAAGTAATCACTCTTTGGTACAATCACACCACTCTCGCCTTGAATAGGCTCTAGCATTATAGCCACAATATTACGATTGCTTGTGTGTGCTTTTATTGCATCTATATCATTAAAATCAATATGAATAAATTCGCTTACTAGCGGCGTAAAGCCCGACTGTACTTTGTCATTACCTGTAGCAGAAAGTGTTGCCATGGTGCGACCATGAAAACTTTGATTGGCTGTCAAAATAGCGGGGTTATCAATATTATTGACATAACCATGTAAGCGTGCAATTTTAATGGCAGCTTCATTAGCTTCTGCACCAGAATTACCAAAGAAAGCATTATCCATATTAGATAATTTGCAGAGCTTTTCAGCTAAGGCTTCTTGGTGGGCAATATGATACCAATTGCTGGTGTGTAAAAGTTCACCAGCTTGTGCTTGTATAGTAGCAGTAATATCTTTATGACAATGACCTAAACCAACTACACCAACGCCTGATAGGGCGTCCAAATAGGTATTGCCTTTGGTGTCGATCAGATAACAACCTTCACCTTTGGCAAAGGTAACTGCAAGCGGTGCATAGTTTGACATTAAATAAGACATTGTGTGTTGTTGGCTGACTAACCACTAAACAAAAAGCCCCAAAACGGGGCTTTTTTGTTGCCAATTAAGTATTGATTATGACTGGTATTGTAAAGGCGGCGCCATTTGATTATTGATTTCATCTAAATCTTTCTTGTAACCTTCGTAGAAATGACCTGCAGGTGGGTTTACCCATTCTTCATATGAAAAACCATTCTTTTCGTTATATTCTTTGAAAGAGTTTTGCAATGCAATTCTCTTTATACTTAACTCGTTACTTTCCTTGCTAACTGCATCCATCTTGATACTCCTTTGTTTGTATTGGTAGAAAGGTTAAAATGCATTATTATACCGAAAATTAATTTTTTGTGGTGTTTATTATTTATCATAAATGCAATAAATACTTTAATATTTACTTTACTTTGTGGCACAATTCAATTGCATTTTTAATAATAACGAGGAGAATATATGCAATTAAGTATTTCTGGTCACCATCTTGATGTTACCGAGGCAATTAAACAACACGCAGAAGAAAAATTATCTAAAATCAAACAACATTTTGATCGTTTGATTAATATTAATATGATCTTAGAAGTCGAAAAGGGTGTACAAAAAGCCGAGGCAACTATCCATGTTAGCGGTGCAGATTTATTCGCAAAATCCGAAAGTGATGATATGTATGTTTCAATTGACCAGCTGGTTAATAAATTAGATGCACAAGTTAGAAAACA
>NZ_CDSC02000464.1 GCF_001298715.1 Bathymodiolus azoricus thioautotrophic gill symbiont | reverse complement strand
AGTTAATCATGGCAAATGAAGGTTATCACGAAAAAGAGGAAAATCTAACACAGAAAACCAAAGATATGCACAAAGCAATTGTGTCTTTGACAGAGGAATTAGAGGCAATTGATTGGTATAATCAGCGTATTGATGTGTGTCAAGATGATGATTTATCCGCTATTTTGGCACATAATCGTGATGAAGAAAGAGCACGCAGCAATGGTATTAGAGTGGATTAGATGCAAGAATAAGGCTTTTGATAAAGAACTCAAAGACTATCTTTTTACTGACAAACCGATTGCGCATTAAATTCTAAGGAGCGATTAAGTCTTTTTTTTACGAGGAACAAACAATACGATATGATTATCATTGGTGCGGGCTTTGGTGAACTCTCAGTTGTTGAGTACGCCAGAGAATATGGTAAAAAATGCTTAGTCATTGAGGCAAGTTTAAGAGCAGGGTTATAAATGAATCAAGAATCCCCTAAAAAAATAAAGACATTCAAGATCAAGCTAAAAAGAATCGAGGCACCGAACATCAGGGCACTAAAGAAAAATTTTGGTTTGATGAAAATCAAGACAAATTATTCAAGATAGGCAAGCATAAAGGAGAAAATTGGGCTGAAATAGTAGCCTTTCACTTAGCAACTTTATTAGGTATTTCTTGTGCTAAATATGAACCAGGCTCTTTACCAGAAGAGTCTCCGACAAAATACGGCGTTATTAGTCAAAGCTTCATCAATAAAAAAGATGGAGAGAGGCTGATAAATGCCAATGAATTTTTAGCACAACTAATTAAAAACTACGATCCAGATAAAACATACAAGCAAGAAAATTACACATTTTCTCGGTCAATAGAATTAATCAAAGCATCAAAAGAAAAGCCAATTAAACAATTTATTGGCTATCTTATTTTTGATGTTTGGATTGGAAATCAAGATAGGCACCATGAAAATTGGGGGTTTGTTGCATCAAGTACTGAGCTTTCTTTAGCACCTAGTTTTGATCACGCCTCAAGTATGGGTTGTAGAGTTGGAGACACTGAAAAACAAGAGCGTTTGAATACAAAAGATACTGGTTATAATGTTGAGGCGTTTTCAAGCAAAGCAAAAACAGCGATGTATAATAATGACGGTAAAATACTAAAAACTTATGAATTGTCAGAACTTTGTCACAAACACTACCCTGAGGAATCTTGTTTTTGGATTCAAAAA
>NZ_CDSC02000466.1 GCF_001298715.1 Bathymodiolus azoricus thioautotrophic gill symbiont | reverse complement strand
AAAAAATATATATATATAATTGGAAATTAAACTGAAATAAACGTTTATAGGGCTTTTGAAGAGAAATTTGTACATTTGCCAATATAAAACCTAATGATCAAAATGACACAAATTTCTGAATTACATCTCTTATATCAGTTTAAAATACAAAATTGAAATTCGATCAATTTGTTGATCAGTTTGTTGGAGGTTTATATTTTAAATATAAGTCAAGTTCAATAGCATTATATTTTAAATGTGACCTTAACCTGTGATTACCTTGAATGTTTAAATTTAACCTAGAAATTGTGCTGACTGCAATGATGCTATGATGGAAAAATTAATATACATTTTTATCTTCACAATGGAGTAGGTTTTTTTTACCTGTTCAGATACTAGATAGAACTAAGTGTTTTAATGTCATGAAGCAAATGAAATGATTGTTCCATTGTCAATAACCCCCTACACCCCACACCCTCCAAATGAAAACTGTTTTATTATTTTCCCACAATGTTTGAAGTGCATAATGTACCACCCTTATTTAAGCAAAAATACCCTTCTCAATCATAATTTTGATATATGTAATAAAAAGAAAGAATTTTATGGTAAATGTGCAGATTAGTCATTATTTCAGTTTTATGTTAGGTTAGTGTGTATGGTACTAGCAATGAAAACATTATACACTGATTACTTAGGGCTGTGTATTAAGTCCTGACGATGAGTACTGGTCCTCCGGTCCAAGACCAGTAAAACTTTGGTCGGACGGGTAAATTTTTCAGTTTTTATTTAGAACTATACATATGAAAATAAATTCAAGAATATGATTCAGACCAGTAAATTCAAATTTTCATTTCGTGGAATGGATTCTGAAAATTTGTATTTTATTTCTTGTATTATTGTTTAGGTCAGAGATCTTGTACCAGAATCACAAGCCTACATGGATTTATTGGCCTTCGAGAGAAAACTAGACGCTACAATCATGAGAAAGAAACTTGATATACAGGAAGCTCTCAAAAGACCTATGAAAGTAAGATTTTGAAGCCTTAGAAAAAAAGTCTTAGTAAATCATTTTGTCTCGACACAATTGTAGATTTATACAAACAATATCTAGATTGTTGTCACACAATTGTAGATTTATACAAACAATATCTAGATTGTTGTCACACAATTGTAGATTTATACAAACAATATCTAGATTGTCGTCACACAATTATATATTTATACAAACTATATCCAGATTGTCGTCACACAATTAAATGAATTATAGATTTCTACAAACTATATCCAGATTGTCGTCACACAATTGTAGATTTTTCTTTTTCTGACTTGAAACCATTGATACAAATGAAACTGTACATGTTTAGAATACTCCTTGCATCAATCAGGAATCCAAGATGAGGCCATTGCATGACATAGTCCAATATCCAAAAAAATTCTAAGAAACTACCAAACATTATTGACCCCAATGTTTATGCAAACAATACAAGAATGATCATTTGGGGTCCTTTACAGTTTTTTTCTCACATGTGTTGGCAAGTTTCAAATGTCTGTGCTAATGAGTTACAATCTTTATTTGAAGAGCATCACAGCACACAAAGAAAAATGTAATCTTTTCAGTGAAAAATGTGTTATTCTATGGAATGGCCAA
>NZ_CDSC02000468.1 GCF_001298715.1 Bathymodiolus azoricus thioautotrophic gill symbiont | reverse complement strand
AGTTACACATAAGGTATGATACTCATATGACATTTGACAAAATCCTCCCACAATTAATTGAATTGACCACCAATGTTGGTGAAGAGATTTTGTCGTATTATAAAAATGACATTAAAGTTGAGTTAAAAGCAGATAAAACACCTCTCACTATCGCTGATAAAAATGCACACCAATCCATTGTTAACGCCTTATCTCAACTAACGCAAAATATCCCAATCTTATCCGAAGAATCTGATGCTATTGCTTTTAAACAACGCTCAAAATGGCAGGAATACTGGTTAATTGACCCACTGGACGGGACACGAGATTTTATAGAGCAAACAGGAGAGTTTTGCATTTGTATTGCCTATATTAAAAATCATCAGGCAATTTTTGGATTGGTTTACGCACCACTGACTCATACACACTATTATGGCTTTGACAACAGCGCTTACCAAATCCATAACAACATTAAAACACGCCTCAAAGTATGCGTAGCAACACAACCACTACGCGTGGTAACTGGACACTATTCAGCGCACAATCAACAACTACAAGCACATCTTGAACAACTTGGTGAGCATCAACTTTCTTGCTTAGGCAGTGCGCTGAAATTTTGTAAAATTGCCGAGGGGATTTACGACTACTATCCTAGATTTGGCCCTTGCTGCGAATGGGATACAGCAGCAGGTGCTTGTATTTTGCAAAATGCTGGGGGTTCAGTGCTTGATGAAAATGACAATCCACTCAAATACAACACCAAAGATGATTTACTATCTCCTATTTTCTTTGCCTCAGGCAAATAATTGATAAGCCCAGTTATCAGATTAATTAAGAAATCTTAATGATAAATCAATAGCTTGTATGTTTTTGGTCATAGAGCCAGTAGAAATATAATCAACACCAGTCTCAGCCACCGCTACAATTGTATCTTTATCAATATTGCCAGAAGCCTCTAAGGGGAATTCGTTATTCGTCAACTCTACCGCTTGGATCAAATCAGCAATTGAAAAATTATCACAAAGCACTCGAGTGATGCCTAACAAGGTTAGCGTTTCGCTAAGTTGTGTCAAGTTTTCTACTTCAACAATCAAAGGCAAATTTGGATATTGCTCTTTGGCTAATTGCACAGCATTCTTGATTGAACCCGAGGCAATAATATGATTTTCTTTAAGCATCACACAATCATACAAACCCATACGATGGTTCATACCACCGCCACACTCAACCGCTTGTTTTTGTGCCAGTCGTAACCCAGGGATGGTTTTTCTTGTATCTAGAAGATGTGCATTAGTATGTGCAATCTTACCCACCAAAGTCTTGGTTTGCGTTGCAACACTACTTAGCATTTGTAAGAAGTTAAGCGCCACTCTTTCAGCGCTGATAATACCATTGGTAGCGCCTGATAAGGTGCACAAAACTTGATTTCTTTGAATACTATCACCATCACTTAAATGCCATTCAAGTTGAATATTTTTATCAAGTGACAGAAATGCTATTTGTGCATATTCAATACCACAAATCACCGCTGGTTCTCTGGCAATAATTTGTGCGGATACTATTTTGTCATCAAGCAAACTGGCAGACACATCCCCCGTACCAATGTCTTCATCTAACGCCAAAGCAACCATGTCGTTTATTTTACTCATTAACGAATTCACGAATAATGCGTGCTGATTCTTCACTGGCATTGAGATTGAGTTGTTGATGGATATTTTTAAAGGCTTGCGTTAATATTGTTGTATCACTATTTAAAATTTCCAGTGCGTGTTTGGCAATATTTTCCCCATTTGCATCATCTTGAATAAGCTCAGGTACTAAATTTTTATTAGCAATAATATTGGGCAAACTGATGTGTTTGATTTTGACCAATCTTGATGCAATAAAATAACTAAACGCTGATAACTTATACACCACCACCATCGGCACACCCAACAGCGCCAATTCCAAAGCAGCGGTGCCAGAAGCCACCAACACTAAATCTGACTGGACAGCACGCTGATGTGCATCACTCGTAGAAATACGCACATTTGCAGTTTTAGCAAGTGGCGTCACCCACGCAAGCAGCTCATCATTTGCCAATGCTAAGTGGAATTTTAACTCTGGGTCTTGCTCCGTCATAAGCGCTGCCGCTGTCAACATTTCAGGCAATAATTTGGTAATTTCACTCTCACGAGAGCCCGGCATTAATAAAATGTTTTTACTGCTTTGGTAATTGATTCTTGGCTGTAGCGTTTCAGCCAACGGGTGCCCGACAAACACAGCGCGTTGATTGTGCTGTTGATAAAAATCCACTTCAAATGGAAATAAACACAACACCAAGTCGGTTGATTTTTTGATTTTTTTAATACGACTTTGACGCCAAGCCCATACTGAAGGGGAGATAAAATGTAGTGTTTTAACACCTCGTTGTTTGAGTTTTTTCTCAATCACAAAATTAAAATCAGGACTGTCCACGCCAATAAAAACATCAGGCTTGTTGGTAGAAAAGTAACGAATAATCGTACTTCTAAGGCGTAATAGCGCAGGCAGTTTTTTCAACACTTCGCTAAAGCCCATCACATTCACACGCTTTTGGTCCCACAACTGCGTGCATCCAGCTTCAAGCATTTTGTCACCTACTAGGCCTTGTATTTGAATATTGTTGTCCTGCGCTTGTAACGCACTCACCAACTTAGATCCGATTAAATCACCTGAGACTTCCGCAGCGCTAATGGCAATTTTCATAGGTGTATTATTTGCGTGGCAGGATAATTTGTGGCTCTTCATTAAAGGCACGATAAATCACCATTATATTGCCAATCACCTGTATTAAATGCGCCTGAGTGATGCTAACAATCTCATCAATCATTGTTTGCCTATCGTGCTTATCATCTGCACGAATTTTGATTTTTAACAACTCATGTTTGGTCATGGTTGATTCTAACTCTGCCAGCACCGACTCACTCAAGCCGTGTTGTCCAACCATTACAATAGGTTTGAGTGCATGCCCACGAGAGCGTAAGAACTTTTTTTGGTTGTTGGTTAGTTTATTCATTTTTTAAGTTTTTCCAATATATTTGTTATTTTTTCTATCAATCCATCGGTATTGTTTTTTGTTTGGGTGGTGGAATACACAATGGCATCTGTTAACTTGGGTAAAAATTCTTGTTGGTATGCGCTATTTTCATTTTTCACTCGTTCGAACATTTTTGCCATTGCCACACGGTTGCTTGCCTCAATGCGTAATGATTTGGCGTTGGTGTATTGGCGAATAATGGCAAGTGTGACAACAGAAGAAAAAACATAAATAATATAAGTATCGCTACTCTTGAAAGCACCATAGGCAATCAAAATAATCACTAACACTATCAAACTTAAAGTTATTGCAATTGCCCATTTGCTCCATTTAAACCAGTTATCTTCTTCCTCTTGATGTTTATTTCCTAACTCTTCTAAAATTCTTTGAAAATCTTGCACTTCTTGATTGCTTTTTTTAATTTTCTCTGAAAGAATACTAGGGTCTAACGCTCCCGCTGTTTTAAAATCTTCAATCGCCTTGTCTTCCTTTTCAATCGCCTTGTCTTCCTTTCCTCCTAGCAGCTTTCCTAGCTTTCCTAGCTTTCTGTAAGCAACGCCACGATTATAAAAAGCCTCAGCGTATCTTGGGTTAAGGACAATAGCTTGGTCGTAATCCTCAATGGCTTTTTGATGCTCGCCTAAGTCGGCATAAACAACGCCACGATTATAAAAAGCCTCAGCATATTGTGGGTCAAGGACAATAGCTTGGTTATAATCCTCAATGGCTTTTTGATACTCGCCTAAATTGGTATAAGCATTGCCACGATTATTAAAAGCCTTAGCATTTTTTGGGTTAAGAACAATAGCTTGGTCGTAATCCTCCATGGCTTTTTGATACTTTCTTAAGTTGCCATAAACAACGCCACGATTATTAAAAGCCTCAGAAAATTTTGGGTTAAGAACAATAGCTTGGTCATAATCATTAATGGCTTTTTGGTACTTACCTAAGTATGCATAAGCACTGCCACGATTATTAAAAACCATAGCACCTTTTGGATTAAGAGCAATAACTTGGTCATAATCATTAATGGCTTCTTGGTACCTGCCTGAGTCGTCATAAGAAATGCCACGATTATTAAAAGCCACGAAATCATTTGGATCAAGTTTGATAATTTGAGTAAGAATTTCAATTTTTCTAGTATGATTATCCTTAATCTTGCCATGTTCTGCCTTCAACTCTTCAAGCGTCATTTTGTTAATATCCTTCTCACTCATACAATCGCTCCTGTGCAAACAAATCTTGCACACTTTCTCGCTGTCGAACCAGTTGGTGGTTTGTACCTGAGACCATCACTTCCGCCACACGGGGGCGGGTGTTGTAGTTAGAGCTCATGGTGAAGCCGTAGGCACCTGCTGACATTAACGCCAAATAATCACCTTCGCTGAGGGATAGGGCTCGGTTTTTGGCAAGGAAATCACCAGTTTCACAGATGGGGCCAACTAAATCCCAGTGGGCTTGGATGCCTTTGGCGTTTTTGTTGATGGGCAGGACTTGGTGATAGGCGTTGTAAAAACTGGGGCGCAATAAATCATTCATGGCACCATCAACAATGGCAAATGAGTGCTCTGAATTTTGCTTTAAAAATTCAACTTTGGTCATAAAAATACCTGCATTTCCCACAATTGCTCTACCAGGCTCCAAAATTATCTCAATATTTTCTACTTTGCTGATCATTACATCAATATAATTTTGAATATCAATCGTTTGTTCGCCTTCATAGTCAATACCGATACCGCCGCCTAAGTCTAGATGAGTGATACCAATACCTTTGTCTTTTAACTGTTTGAGCAATACCAAAACTTTGTCAAGTGCGTCTAAAAATGGAGATACTTCGGTAATTTGTGAGCCAATATGGCAATCTAGGCCTTGTACATTGAGATATTTAGAATCTTGTGCTTGTTGATACAAATCAATCGCATTACTCATATCAACACCGAATTTATTTTCTTTAAGCCCCGTTGAAATATAAGGATGGGTTTTGGCATCCACATTAGGATTAACGCGAATAGAAATCGGTGCTTGCTTACCAACGGAGCGTGCGACTGATTCTATTCTACTAAGCTCAGAAGCAGACTCTACATTAAAACAACGCACACCCACTTCGAGTGCTCGCTCGATTTCTATTTTGGTTTTTGCTACACCTGAGAATACACACTTGCCTGCCTTACCACCCGCTACAAGCACACGCTCTAACTCACCAATAGAAACAATATCAAATCCGCTGCCTAATTTTGCCAATACATTTAAAACTGCTAGGTTAGAATTTGCCTTAACAGCGTAGCAAACTAAGTGCGGATGGTCGCCAAATGCTTGATCAAACTCACGCCAATTATTCTCAATATCCATGCGAGAATACACATAAAGTGGTGAGCCGTAAACTGCCATTAAATCTGTTATAGCAACAGATTCAGCGTGCAGTATTTGATTTTTGTAAGAAAATCCCAAGTGTTTTTTATGCAATATGCGTTACAACAGATGTAACAGATGAAGACTTAACTTTTTCTAATTCGCCCGTTCTGCCACAAGCAGAAAGCCCGATAATGATGAAAGTTAATGCCATTAATTTGATAGTTTTTTTCATGTTGTCTTCTCTGTTTAATAACTGTTTATTTTAACAGAGAGGCTGTTGATACAGTTTATTTGTTTTATCAGAATATTGCGCAAGCAATGCTTTTACTTGATGTCCTCTATACCCTAAACTAACAGCTCAAACACCACAAAAGTCTTCCATTGTATTTACTTTCTCTTCGCCCCTTTATTTCTAACCACTTTATCTTGTTTCTTTAACATCGCTTCATAAGTCCCTATCTTTTCTCTCATTTCGTTCCATATTC
>NZ_CDSC02000483.1 GCF_001298715.1 Bathymodiolus azoricus thioautotrophic gill symbiont | reverse complement strand
TTCTTATTATCCTAGCAATGGTTTGTTCGAGATCAAGAGCATTAAAGGCGTTAGTTTGAATAAAGCAACCCGAGAGGTAAGTTACAACAACACTGTTGTTGCGACTATTAATCAAGATAAAATACCAAAGTTTGACTTAGGTAGAGGCTATACAGTTATAGGCGTTGACACATTACTTTTTACTTTTATTGGCCCGGATTCGGGTTGGGATTTAGCTTATTTCTATTCATCAAGTTACATGGAGCACGATGGCTGTATCAGTCTTAGTATAGGACAAACTGATAGACAAGTGATGTTTGGTCTTGCGATACATGAGTATGCTAATGGCCCTTATTTTTCTATACTTGCCGACAATGGGATAATTTTTGTTAATGAAGGTGATGTAGGCAAAAGAGCTTCATTTGGCAAATATACAACAAAGGATGTTTTCTCTGTTGAGAGGCATGACTATACGATTATTTACCGTAAAAATGGGAGTGTTATTTACACATCAACCGAGCACTGTGCTGGTGATATTCACCCAAGTATTACTTCTCCAAACCATGGAATTAAAGTCACTAATGTGCGGATTCGTGATTTTTATACTGAAAGAGATACGGATGGTTTTTACATTATGTTTAATGAAAAAGCCTCTCAAGTGGCTATTGATGCTGTTGCCGAAGCTGTTTCTTGTCAAATTGATGACCCAGATGTAACAGTGGAAATACTTTATTCAGCCAAGTTACTTGATGCCTTGCCAAGCAATTAGTATTATTTTTCAAAAGAAAAATGCAACAAAACCCCTGTATAAATAACATAAAGCCCTTAAAGGAGAGAAAATTGAACATTAAAACTATCAACTTATTTGACGAAACAACCTTAAAAAAACATAATCTTACTCACAACAGTGAAGAATGGAAGCAACTCGCTAAACATCAAAGATTGATGCGATTAAATGTATCTAGCGAAACAGCAACTTATTTTGCAAACAAAGGCTTTGATTCTGCCAATCATATTGCAATAACGCCTCTCCAACAGTTTTTGCAATTATGCCAAGATTTTTCTGGTAGTGAGCAGCTAAATGAGGTTTACAAAGTTGCTCACACCATTAGATCGGCGAGTATGCATATGATGACTAATGCGAAGAACTTGCATCCATCTAGCGGGTTTTCTCGCACCAAAGCATTTACGGCAGATCCTGGTATTTTTGCCGTTTTTGAAGATTTACCCAGTTATGAAATGTTATTTGGCGATTTAGATTATTATGACTGCTCTGAGTTCAGCTCTATTTTTGGCCCAGCTGCTTATTTGTTAGATTTAATGCGCATTACTCAAGTTTATATTAGCGATGCTAATGCCTCTAGTATCCCTAAAGGCTTACATTTTTTTGACAGAAGACCCGATATAAAAAAACTTAAATTAACACAGGAAAATACCACTACCGAGGTTCTGAAATTAGAGATTGTCAACGAAAGAATTGACGAATTATTACAAAGCCTTATCCATAAGGCGAAATCTAATTATGTTGCTTGGCTGGATACTGCTACTTACCCATTCGTCTTGCCCTTTTGTTTACCATTAATGCAAGTTCATTCTGGGCTTGAACAAGCCGGATTGAGCTTATTAACTATTTACAAAACATTGCAGGTAGATGCGAAATATTTTTATCGTGAAATATTGACATTGTCACCGAATCAACACACGCTAGTAATGACGGTAGTTACAGATGCAAAAGCACAGGCTGAATTATGGGGGCTTGATAATCCGACTTCTTTAGCAAATATGGAGATACCCACAGTTCTTTCCAAGCAAGCAGATATTGACGCAAGTCAATTACTTGATTTATTCAAACAAAATCTGAATGTTGATACGGAAACAACAAATGCGGCTAATTTTTACATCTGTAAACATCTTACCAAACATACATCCATTACCGAACATTATTTTTATATCGAAGATGGCATTATTAAAAACTTAAATGTAGAAGGCGATAGCACTGTTGTTGTTGATAATCTTGATATGATTGGGCGTTTTATTCGCTTTTCTCGCTACATAGGGCTTTCATTTCAGGATACGGACTGGCTGTTGAATGTGGCAGAATTCTTAATGAGCGGTCTAGCGCCTTATGATAGTGGCACACAACAAAATCGTATTGATGCTTTGTGTGGCGATGATTTAGCGACGGTTGGTAAAATTTACCAATTAGCTGATTTATTGCAACAGCCTGTTGCCAATATATTAAACAGCTTAGGAATTATCAAAACTTACGGCGTTGGTGCTGATGCTGTATCTGCAGCACCTTTTGATGTTATCTTTAATAGTGCGAATAGCAACAGTCCCTACCACCCTTCCTATGCGGGTAATCCTCTTTTTTATAAGGACACAGTACAAACTTGGGACTTATCTGAGAAAGAAACACCCTTGCCAGTAATTAATATCCTAAACCAATTTGGCTTAGGGAAAGCGGATTTATTAACATTAGGTACATACACTTTAAAAATACTTAATATTTCTACACAGCAGCTACCATTGAGTGTTGAAAATTTATCGTTATTGTATTCTTATAGCTCTATTGCAATATGGCTAAATATTAGCATTCCTGAGTTTGTTGTTATTGCTCAAATTCTAAACAAACCCCAGGCAGACATAGATACTCATAAGAATCCAATTGATGATTTAATAGCGTTAGTCAATGCTACATTATGGATGCAAAAACACAACACCAATGCTTTTGAAGTGGATTATATTATCAATGCCAGTGTTAGTCGCTATATTGATTTAAGGTTTCATCTAAAAGACCTCCCTAAATGGTTTATTTCTATCAAAAAATTAATTACACTGGTGCTGGATAAAAGCAAAAACCCAACCGATGCAACAACAACCAAGCTTATCAATAGTGTGGCTGGTTTTTTAAATACCACTCAAGAAACAATGAAGGCATTGTTTGATATGAATACCCATACGAGTGGCTCTAAACAATGGATAGTTGCTTTTTTGACCACTGATGATATTATCACTGTTCAAACACTAATCATTAATTTTTCACGCCTTCTAACACTTAACAAGCTTTTGCAGTTTAATAATGCTGAATTACTGTCTAGTATCGCTCAATACCCAATAGCGTATGGTTTTATCACATTTCCAGCAACTCAAATTACACAAATAAGCATAAATCTAACGCAATTACAGGGGTTGGTTGCCTTTAGAGATTTGCAAAACAAATTTAATGATACCGACAATAATTTTATTGATTATATAGAGAAAAAATGTGAAAAATCAAAAGATGCAGACAAAATACTGCACCATATAACCAACTGGGATAACGATCAAGTTCAAGCAGTGTTAGCACGCTACAAAGGGGAATCTGTTGCGGCTTTTTTATCTTTAGTGGACAGCATCTTTTCTTTAACCAGTAGTCTTGGAAACAATGTAAATATGCTGTTTTCCTTATCTGACAAAACCACAGGCACTAGTCCAGACATGTCAGAGGCAGAAAGTTTACTATTTACACAGTTAAAGTCATGCTATACGCCCAGTAACTTTCAAGTGGCAACACAAATCATATCGGAGAGTGTACTAGAGGAAAAGCGCGATGTTACAGCAGTAGTTGCCACTTGGGTTTTGGCACAAACTTATCCCGATATCCGCTCTTCAAGGAATTTATCTGAATTTTTGCTTACCGATATTAATGTTTCAGCAAAAATTAGCACCTCCTATATCAAAGAAGCAATTAACGCCTCACAGCTTTATTTGCAACGCGTCAAACTTAGTATTGAGCAACACATTGATAAGATTGAGATAGAAGAAGTATGGTGGCAATGGATTAGTAATTATCGTATTTGGGAAGCTAATAGGGAAATTTACCTCTATCCAGAAAATTATTTGGAGCCCACTTTAAGGAAAAACCAATCCAAGGCATTTCAAGATTTTTCTCAAACTTTATTACAAAGTGGCATTACTACAGAATCTGTAGAAGTAGCGTTTAAAAAATATTTTAAGGATTTTGAGCAAATCGTAGATTTGAATTATTTGTCTAGTTATTACACTGAAAACGGCAATCGAGCGGTTTATTATTTCTTTGCGGTTAGTAAAACGCATCCGCCAAAATATTATTATTGCACTTATACTTACGAACTGAATGATGATTTTGATTTTCAGAGTAACGGTGTTTGGTCGCTATGGACCGATATGGATGTCAATACTAATAACAGCAAGAATATTACGCCTATTTATTATTCCGGCAAGTTAATGTTGTTTTGGGTGGAAATTAAAAAAGTTAACTCCTCTACTGTTTCATCAAAAAGCAGCGATAACCCAGCCGAGGTAGGTAAAGTTAAAACTAACGATTTAGACATTTACAAAGCCACAGTTAAGTATTCTTTCCTTAAAGAAGACAAATCTTGGGAAATAGCCCAAACATTAATAGCCGAAGAAGTTGTTTATGTTGACGATAAACAAGATATTGGTGTTAATAGATTAGAAAAATCCGACAATACTCACCTGTTGTTTTCAGGTTTATTCACAGATATGGATTCTGATGATTGGAATACCGTGTATGTGAGTCATATTGATAATGATATCGCCGTGTATTACGGTCCTTTTGCCAACAAGTTGACAAAAGGCGAAGTTACGGTTCCTGATTTGGCAATAGAAAATATACAGGTTTTAGAGGAATTTCAAACACGCTTATTCAAAGTACTGAAAAAACATGTTAACACGACATCAATTGATACGCTTATGCCTTATATTGGCATTAGAATGTTTAATCAATACCTAGAACAAATAGAAACAGAGGTTGGAATCTGCACCTCTAGCTCACCTTCTCTTTCATCTTTTTTAAATACAGACAGAAGGTTTGTTATTAGCGATAATTCTTACAATAAGTCACTGTATGCGAATGTAGCAGGCAATATATATAGCAATTTTCAATTCGGTAATAGTATACAAGATACACGACTTATAGTGTTAGAATTTTATGAATTAATGACTGCATTAGCACTTATAAAAGTAACGCTTACGCAGTTTATTGATAACGCAATCGAAGCAGATTGTATAGAAAAAACGGGGGATAGTTATTATGCGACGATAAAATACTCTCTATTAACGGATACGGAGAAGAGTGCACAAATAATAGAGTTAATTGACGCTTCTCCATCTAAAGAACTATTTGCTATTATTGACCAATTACTAATGACAGGGGCAAACAACAGATCGTTAATGCTGTTTGCCAATATTAATGTAAAGCACAGCAAGCAATTTGCTGTAAAAAATAAATCGGGTGCCTTTTTGTATAAAAACAAAAAGGACTCTTTGTTTTTAAACCTACAGTCAAAAAAAATAAAACAATCTGGCATCATTTCTTCTCATTTATTTTATAGCACGCCTTTATTAACTAAGGATAGCTTTGTGACACAAGACATATCTGCCGATGTGTCAAAAAAAATATTTACAGAATTTCTTAAGGGTGGCTACATTACGCCATTAACATCTATTGATGGCTCTGGTGGCTTTGCAAAGGCCTTCTCTTCTCTTGTAAATGCTTTTCTTATGCTTTATGGTTTTGCAAATACAGATAAATTCATACAAGATATGAAGGTTGGTGGCTGGACAGGTTTAGAAAAATATCTTGCCAGTATGCAGCTAAACAATAGCTCTATTCGAGAAGTATTTAATATTATGTGCGCCTCTCCTTATAGTTTCTAAGGATTTTTTCGTTGAATCTTTATTAGACAGGAAAAACATAAAGAATAGAGAAAGCGCCTCTGCTTCGGTTTATACAGCTTTGAGTTACAATAAAGATAAAAAAATTGCAAATTTAATAGATGTTAATTCTCGTATTGCCTACCCGATCATTGCCGACCAAGGTTATCAACTATTTAAATCAGAACTGACTACTAAGCTTAACGTTGACGAACCCACACTTAAACTTACAGACAGAGAGTTTGCAAATATGTTTGCTCAAATTATAAATTGCGATTCGAGTATTGAGATTTTTAACACCCCCTACCCTTTGGCATTGTCTAATGTTAAATTTAGCCTAAATGATTGCGAAGATATAGATTACAATATTATTCGCATGGGCACACCTGCCTTTGAAAAACTACAAAAGAGACTTAACTCAAGTAGCATTGAACAGGTGTTATCGTTAGAGAATCAACAAACTCCAATCACCGAAGAAAATGTAATTACTGATTTAACTCCCCCCAAAGGTGCAAAATTACCTGATATCCTAAAAAATGATCAAATTGATTTCATGCAAGGACCTTACGCCCAATATTATTGGGAGTTATTTTTCCATGCCCCTATTTTAATTGCCAAAAACCTAAGTAATCAAAGCAAGTTTGAAGAAGCCATTGATTGGCTTAGATATATTTTCAACCCCTCTAAAAAACGCAAACACATATCCTCAAAAACTTTTTCTGATCAGGCGCCAAAACAAATTGATGAAAATGTGTCGGCTGCTATCTTTAAGACATTACAAAATACCAACTTAGATGACAAACCTTATATTGACAAAAATGGCGATGTTAATAAAAATTACAAAGGTAATGAAGACTTAAGTTTCCTAAACTTAAGTCAAGCACAAACGCAGATAGTAAAAGATATATTAGGCAATTATCATTTAATCAGCCCGGTTAATCATTATTGGAATTTTCAACCTTTCCGTAATCATACCTTGCAAACTATCAAGCAATTATTAACTGATGGCAATCCTGCTATCCAGCAGTATGAAGACGACCCTTTTGATCCTTTTGCTATTGCGCAACTTAGAATTGGTGCATTTGAAAAATATGTGTTGATGCTATATGTTGATATTTTGATTCAGTGGGGTGACAGTTTATTTACCATTGATACGCGTGAATCGATTAATGAGGCAACTATGTTGTATCTATATGCTGACGACTTACTGGGCGCCAAACCAGAGGATCTAGGTGCTAAACATCAGCAAACATCCGCTAGTTTTACAGATATATTAAATAAATAC
>NZ_CDSC02000469.1 GCF_001298715.1 Bathymodiolus azoricus thioautotrophic gill symbiont | reverse complement strand
TCTTTGTTGTTTTGTAACCTTGTTTGCACTAATGCGTCAAATATTACTCCTTGAATTTGCCAATAAAAGAGCAAAAACTATGAATAAAAAAATAAAATTCTCAAACAATGATATTATAGGAAACAATCATCGGATTTATAACGGTGATTGCATTGATGTTTTAGAAAAGTTATCAAAAAAATCGGTAGATTTAATTTTTGCAGATCCGCCATACAACTTGCAACTTAAGAATGAGTTGTATCGCCCCAATCATACTAAAGTAGATGGTGTTGACGATGCTTGGGATAAATTTTCCAGTAATGAAACATACGATGAATTCACTAAAAACTGGTTAAAAAAATGTCGTGAAGTGATGAAAGATGACGCCACAATATGGGTTATTGGATCGTATCATAATATTTTTAGAGTTGGTAAAATTATGATGGATTTAGGTTTTTGGATTCTAAATGATGTGCAGTGGCATAAAACCAATCCTATGCCTAATTTTCGTGGTGTGCGTTTTACTAATGCAACAGAAACTTTAATATGGGCTAAAAAATCAGAAAATCAGAAAAAATATACTTTTAACTATCAAGTAATGAAGCAATTAAATGGAGGCAAACAAATGACTTCTGTTTGGCAAATTCCTTTATGCGCTGGACACGAAAGAATAAAAGGAAAAGACGGTAAAAAGGCACACTCAACGCAAAAGCCAGAAGAGTTGCTCAAACGAGTTATTCTATCTAGTAGTTCTGAAAATGATTTAGTGTTAGACCCTTTTTCTGGAAGTGGAACAACTGTAGCGGTTGCCAAAAAACTAGGAAGAAAAGCTATAGGAATAGAAAAAGAACAAAAATATATAAAAATAACAAAAATTAGGATTGATTCAATAAATGAAAATGATTTTTGTAATTTAAGACTTAAAGAGCCAGAAAAAAAAGTTTTACAAAGAGTTAGTATGCAGGAATTATTAAAGAAAAATTACATTCAAGTAGGTCAAATTTTATGGACTAAGGATAAAAAACATTCAGCCGTAATCTTACAAGATGGCAACATAAAAAATGGTGTAGGTGCTGGTTCTATTCATAAAATTGGGGCGAAAATTAGAGAATTAGAGAGTTGCAATGGTTGGAATTTTTGGTGTTCTGAGAATGACAATAAACTTGAATATATAGATAATTATAGAGTGAAGTATAGAGAAAAAGAATTATGAACAATAATATTAAAAAATTTATTAAGCAGACTATTTCTGATTTAATAAAAAGTACATCTAACAATGAAAAAATAGATAAATTATCTTTAAGACATAAGAAAAAAATACACTTTATTCCTATAAGATATAGAATTTTTGGTGGCTTATTGCAGTCAATGAATATAAATTTTGGCAATTTTGTAGAAAAATTATTGCACAAAATTATAAAAAGTGAAAAAGATCTAACAATTAATAAAAACTCATCTAAGAAAATTATATTACCAATTACACAAAGGAGCAGTGATTTAATAGATACACATATTACTGATTGTCAAACAGAGAATTTTGACGAAGAAGAGTTAGTAAATAAGTTTAATAGTTTGCTTGACATGTGCCTGAAGTTTGAAGAAAACACACAAGAAAAAACTGTAAATAATACTAAAAAACATGATATAGATGTTTTATTTAGTGTTAAAAATGATAAGGTCTATTATCTTGAAATTAAATATAACGATGATCATGACACTGGAAAATATGAGGAGATAAATAGAAGATTTTTAAAATCATATATTGGTATTTCTAATATTATTAAAGTTTATGATAGAGAAAAGTTCAAACCGATTATTTATTATTTGACCCAAAAAAAGTTAAAGGGCAATATTTACACACCAGAAAAAGAAAATATTTATAGAGGAAAAAAGCTGTTTGAAGAATTTTTTACTGTTAAATATAGTGATTTAGATGATTTTTTAAATAAAATTGGTGATGATAAAGATATTATTGAATTATTTGATAATCTGTATAACAAAATTAGGAAAGACTTATCATTGTAAATGACCCTGTAAATCAGATTGTGTAAAAAAATATCATTTAGCACGATGTAGCCCACCG
>NZ_CDSC02000470.1 GCF_001298715.1 Bathymodiolus azoricus thioautotrophic gill symbiont | reverse complement strand
GAAATCTACCTATGATAAAAAACAGTATTATGACAGGTTAATTCTCGAAAATATTTCTCATTATGAATCAGCAGCCCAAACACAGGAAGATATTGGCCTAGGGCTTTCTATTGCATCTGCTGTTGCTTCTGCTGTTGCTTCAATTGCCTATGGTGTTCCCCAAATCGGGTCGCCTTTTGCCTTGACTTATGGTGGTGTTCAACTAGGCGGGACACTATCGGCTATTGCTACTGGACTACAGAGTGGATCAAACTATACTAGTTATAGGTCGCAAAGACTACTAACAAATGGTAGTTATGATAGGCGCAAACAAGAATGGGTGTTTTCCTCGGCACAGGCAAAAGATCAAGCAGAAGAAATACAGAGTCAAATTTCAGCGAGTGAGGTTAGAATTAAAATAGCCCAACAAGATTTAATCAATCACACAGTACAAATCCAACAAAATAAAGACATTGCTGATTATTTGCAACATAAATTTACTAACGAAGCACTTTATCAATGGCTATCTGGTCGAATCGCTGCTTTGTATCACCAGCAATATCAATTGGCATTAGAAACCGCTGTATTGGCACAAAAAGCCTATCAATTTGAATTAAATAGTGAACAGGAATTCATTAATATTATTTATTGGGATTCTACACATAGAGGGCTGTTGGCAGGGGAAAGTTTACTCAGTAGTTTGGTGTCAATGGAGCAATCTTATAAAACTTATTTAAGTGACAGAAAACTGGAAATAGAAAAAACCATTTCTTTAAAAGATCTTAACTCACAAGCATTAATTGACTTTAAAACCAAAGGCGACTGCACCTTTCTTTTGACTCAAAAATTATTTGATCACGACTTTCCAGGGCACTATCAGCGTCAAATTAAAAGCATTTCTATTAGTATTCCTGCCATTATCGGTCCTTATCAAAATATTCATGCAACCTTATCGCAATCGCATAATTCCGTGGCATTAAGTGCCGATATTGAAGCGGTTAAATATTTATTAGGGCATAGCATCCAAGCACCAAAAAGTGCTCGTCAAGATTGGCGCAATAATCAAAAAATCGCTATTTCTCGTGGTATTGAAGACTCAGGCTTGTTCCAGCTTGACTTTAAAGATGAATTGTATCTACCTTTTGAAAATACGGGGGTAGTCTCAACATGGAACCTCTCTATGCCACTTGAAAATAATAAAATTGATTACAGTAGCATCTCAGATGTTATTATCAATATTCGCTATACTGCAATTGATGGTGGCAAGGATTTTTCTGATCAGGTAAATGAGTCATTAGCAAACAGTGCCGATTATCCAACTGCACTTTATTATGATTTAGCCCGAAGTTTTTCTAGTAATTGGCAAACTTTTATGCAAGATCGATCTAATGTCAAAAAGCAACAACTTAAGTTTGATTTTAATGCTAGAGAATTGAAATATTTTAATTCTGTAAGTTTGGATTCCGTTATTTTTAGGATTACCACTAGTTCCGATATCACTATCCCAAAAAATAGTGCAATATTATCACTAAATGTTAACAATAAAGAGGTTGCAGTTAACATAACCAACCAAGTGTCAGATGGTGATGGTGAGGATGTGTTAAGTCAATATTGGTGCTCAAAAAACAGCAACAAGGCTTCAAGTAACACTGTGACTGGTATCGGCTGGGCAACTAAATTAGACTTAGAGAAAAATAGCACCCAAGATACCATTGACACAAATTGGACATTATCATTTGATTTGATTGCTATGAGTGCAAATAAGGATTTTAAGGAAATGCTCAAAAATGACTTTCTTGACCCAGATAAGTTAATAAAAATTGAATTGATAGCACTGTGTTGTGGGAAACCAACCAAATAAAATGAAGTCAATAACCATGCCAAAATTATCCATCCCTAAAAGTGGTGGATCTTTCAGTGCAAGAACAGGCAGTTACGAAGTAGGTAATCAAGGCGAAGGCTCGTTTGGCGTTCCATTAGGAATACCCAATGCAAGAGGTGTAAAACCATCACTACATTTGTCCTATAACTCAGGATCGGGTATGGAAGTATTCGGGTTGGGTTTTAATCTAACCCTGCCCCATATCACCAGAAACCTAGATTATGGAGTACCTAATTATGATAATGACGATACTTTTACCGCTAGTGAACTGGGTGAATTGTTGGAAATCAAACGGGAAACGGTTGGTAAAACCCTTGTCGTTTCCTATATGCCAAGTATTGAATCGGGTTTCTCTAAAATTAAACAACTGTTAGCCACTGACCATAGTTCATATTGGGAAATAACAAACCATGCGGGCACAGTGCACATTTACGGTAAAGACGATAATGATAAAATAATCGATCCCAACGCTAAGCAAAGGATTTTACAGTGGAATATCAGCAGTAGCCGAGATGTAAAAGGCAACAATATTCTTTATCATTACAAGCGAGAGGACAGTGTTGGCGTCGACAAAACCTTACCCAGCGAAAAAAATAGAGTCGTTGGTGCCAATGTCTACCCTGCTAGTATTGAGTATGGCAACTGGCGTGAAACATCTACCAAAGAAGATTCTTACACCTATAAAGTGGTATTTGATTATGGTGAATATGATTTGTCCCACCCAGAAAGTGCCCCTAAAAAATGGACGCTAAGATCCGATCCTTTTTCTCATTATTCAGCTGGCTTTGAAAGGCGCTGTTACCGCTTGTGTCAAAACATCTTAATTTATCATCAATTTCCAACAGAAAATGAAGGGCAGCCTTTTTTGAATCACAGTTATAGCTTTACTTATCAAACAGAAAAACTGGCAGGTTTTAGTCAATTAGTTTCCTACTATCAAACAGGCTATAGAAAAGAAAATAACGCCTATCAAACACAAAAGTTGCCAGCCACCACTTTTGATTATGTTGAGCATAATTTTAGTGTGAATGACTACAAGGATATAGCATTGCCCAACCATTTGAGTATGCTGGAGGGGGGTCATAATTTTGAATTTATTGATTTAAAAGGTAACGGGATTCCTGGTGTTGTTTATAAAGATGAGGGTAATTTTTTATATGCCCAACCATTAGGTGACGGTAAATATAAAAAATTTACACCCATTAATATCCCAAGTTTTCATCGTGATATACGCACAGAAAGTTTTGCCGATTTAAACCATGATGGTAAATTAGACTTTGTGTATGGTAATGCACTTTACGGTGGCTTCTTTTTACAATCGGATAATGGGCATTTTTCCCCGTATCAAAATTTTGCACAATATAGTGCAGAATTTGTTAATCAAGTAGGTGCCAATGAGCATATTGATATTAATGGAAATGGACAAAGTGGTTTGATTCAAATCCATCAAGACACTATTATTGTTTATATAGGTTTGGATGAAAAAGGCTTTGCCAAGCCTTATCGGCTTAAAAACAGCAGTAATGTTCCTTTCCTTAGTCACGATGCAAAACACTGGATAGGTTTTGGTGATTTATTTGGCGATGGTAGAATTCATCGCATTAGAATTACCAACAAAAGTGTGGAAAGTTGGGCTTCTTTAGGTTGGGGGCGATTCTCCGAAAAAGTCGTGTTTGACAATGCACCTAACTTTAAAGATTTTGATTCAAGTCGATTGTACTTGGTTGATACTGATGGCTCTGGTGCAACTGATATTCTTTACTTTAATGCCGATAATTTTTATATTTTCCTTAATCAGTCGGGCAATGGATTTTCTGCCCCTATTACCATAGCGCTCAAAATTCCTTATAACAATCACTCTAAAGTTTGGATTAGCGATATTAAGGGAGCGGGTAGTTTGGGCTTTGTATTGTCAACACCAGGGTTTGACCCTGTTTGGTATGATTTTGCCACCAATGGAAAGCCACATTTACTATGCCACAGTAGTAATGGCTATGGCGGAGAATATAAAATATCACATTGTTCTTCAGTTGCGTTCTTTCTCGCTGATCAAGTACAAAAAAAACCATGGAAAACCAATGTGCCCTTTCCAATACAAGTGGTTGATAAAATTCAAGTAATAGATAATTTAACAGGATCAAGCTCAACTGTACGCCACGCTTACCATGAGGGTTATTATGATTCCTATGCAAGAAAATTTAGAGGCTTTGCTTACATCGAATTTTGGGACGATGAACAAACCAGTTTGCCCAGCAACACACTTGATCAACCCACGGCTTACACTAGGCAATGGTATTTTTCTGGTGTTGTGGATACAGACAATAGTTTCTACCAACATTTGGCAACTGAGTTTTATCAAAAAGATACCCGTGCTTATCACTTGCCTGGCAATAGTTTTCATTTTTCCATTAGCGATAATAAGACATTGCGAGAGGCTTATCAAGCATTTCAAGGGCATTTACTGAGAAGTGAAGTGTATGCTTTAGACAAAACTAAGCAATCCGATCAGCCCTATGAAGTAAGTGAGCATAATTACCAATTATCATTATTATATCGGGCTGATACAACTAAGGATGCATGGCATGGATCTGCTTCTTTTTTAGTCAGTGACAACGAAACTCTGAGTTATCACTATGAAAGAAATGCATCAGATCCAAGAATAGCCTATCAAGCACTTCTAAAATTAGATAAATATGGGCATCCTTTGTTGTCGTGCAATGTTGTTTATGGGCGTAGAAACAACAACAATACTGATGTGATCAATAAATTATATCCACAACAACAACAACTTAAAATAGCGCTCAATCAGCAAACTTATTTCAACCAAGACGATGCAAACTTGTTTTTACTCAGTGTGCCAATTAACACCACAAGTTATGAACTACACGGCGCCCAAAAACCCGACTTTAAAAAAAAGGATCACTGTTTTACTAAAGCGGATCTATCAAGTATCGCTGACACTGCCTTAAAGAACATAATTGCTTACGATGCATCGTTTACAAAAGATAAAATTCAAGCGCGTATGCTTAATAGCGCCAATCAGTTTTATTGGGACAAACAACAAAAAAATGTATTGCCCTACCGTCAAGCAAGTTTGCCACTTTTACCGCACCATCACGAATCCAGCGCTTATACACCTGAGCTCATTACCAAAGCCTACCAAGACAAACTCAGTGCCGATGATTTAAAAAATGCTGGCTATCTTTTGAAAGATAAACTCTACTGGACACAAAGCGATGTGGTGCATTATCAAGCAACATTTCAACTGATTAGTAGCGTGACCAATGTGTTTGGGAAGGATATTCAATTTCAATACGATCCACAAAGTTTATTTGTCATCAAAACAACAGACACATTGAAAGACGGATTTTCAGATAAAACGGTGCAACAATCAACGGTGGGGAAAATTGACTACCAAGCATTAAAGCCTTGGCAACTAATTGATATTAATAACAATACTCACGAGGTGGGCTATGATCCACTAGGGCGTGTTTATATTGAATCAATGCATGGTCAAACCAATAAGCAAGCAGAAGGCAACGAAGACATTAGTCATTACAAAAATATCTCTCAACCTACTTTGACAGATATTATAAAACAGCCTGATAAATATATTCAGTCTATAGGTAGCTATATTTTTTATGATGACTTTGCCTGGTTACACAATAAACAACCTGTGAACGATGTTTTTGTTAAGCGCGATACTTTTGTGCATCACCAAGGGGCAGAGAACAAAACACAATACCCTATTAAAATAACTTATTTTGATGGTTTGGGTCGTGCATTAGAGGTCAAAATGCAAACACAATACAATGACAAAATAACTTATATTTGTGCAGGCAGATCCGCTTACAACAACAAAGGCAAAAAGGTTAAATTTTATGAAAGTTATTATACTGATACCCCTGATTATAACGCCAATCTTCCCGTTGACATTCAGCCACCTGGTTTAAAGTATTACGACCCACTTGGCAGGTTATATCAAACACAAACCTCCAAAGGTTTTATTTCAAAAACTCAGTGGAGTGCATGGCACGAATCAAATTATGACCGATGTGATACCATTAAAGACAGCCCTTATTATAAAGGCGTTATGTCTGGAAAAATCCCTGCCACGGCTGATGAGAAATTGGCATTAAAAAATTCCGAGATTTTTTACCAAACGCCAGCATACAAATTATTAGATTCACAAGGGCATGTGTTTTTGCATTTATCAATACTATTGGATGCCAAAGAAACAAAGCCACAATACTTGGCAACCACCACAACCATTGATTTTCAAGGCAGAGTTATTGCTCAAGCCGACCCACGATTAGGAGCACTTAATCCACCCATACAAAATATTCAAACCACTTATAGTATGGGTCATGACAAAACCTCTGTTATGATATGGGACAATGTAGACAGTGGCACGCACATTAGTTTTTTTGACATCCGAGGCTTGTTGTTGAAAAAATGGGACAGTCGTGGTTTTTGTATATCTACAACATACGACAACCAAGGTAGACATATCTATCAGTATGTTTCAGGAGAAGAAGGCAAGTTAAAAATGGACAACAGAGTGCATCAGTTTCATTACGGTGATTTTGTAACTGATGCATCAATTAATAATTTAAACGGCAAAACCGTCATTATTGAAGATGCCTCAGGCAAAACGGAAAACTTAATTTACAATATTACTAACAATTTACTCAACCAAAGGAAAACCTTTTTAGTTGATTACAAACAACAACCTGACTGGAGAAAAAACCCAATATTAGAAGATACACACTACCAAACCACTTGGCAATTTAACGCTGTCAATAAAATAACATTGCTGCAAACTGCCGATGGCACACAACAAAAGTACCACTACAATTTGGTGTTGCAACCCATTGGTTTAACCACAACATTTAGCGACAAAACTCAAATAGCACATATTAAATCACTTGATTACAATGCTCAAGGGCAAGAGGAAAAAATACATTATGGCAACGATGTTGTTGTTGAGCATTATTTTGAAAAAACCACCCATCGAGTCATTAAAATACAAAGCAAAAATAAGTCAGGAAAACTGCTACAAGACTTGCTACATGTCTGGGACCCAGAAGGGAATTTAAGTTATTTGACCGATAATACTATCAAATTACTTCTCCCCGAAGCCAAAGATTTAGACTGTAAAAGCGCTTATACTTATGATTCACTGTATCGATTAAAATCTTCTACAGGTTATCAGCACACAGGTATTAAAAAAGATACTCATGTATCGGGATTTAAACAAAGCATTTATATGCCTTTGCCAGATCCTAAAGAGAATGAGTAGCATTGAGTTTTACCGCCAAACCTACACCTACGACACAGGTAACAACCTAAGCAACCTATCTCACCAAGCAAACAGTAGCACTTGGCAACAAACTCTCATCATCCACCCAAACAATAACCGTGGTACCGAAAATAACAACCAAAATAACTTTGACGCTAACGGTAATTTATTAAATTTAGACAATATTGGCAACCTAGATTGGCATTACAACAACACCCTTAACCAACTCACCAAAACAGACAAAAGTAACACTACAGAGTACTATA
>NZ_CDSC02000471.1 GCF_001298715.1 Bathymodiolus azoricus thioautotrophic gill symbiont | reverse complement strand
TGCCTTTGTTCAAAGGTTAGTTGTTTATGCGTAATCCACCTGTTTTCTTAAGCAAAAACCAAAGATTATAAACACTGGCTAATCTTTGAACCCGAATTCAAAGATTGAATGTATTTTTGACTTTGACTTGACCTAAAGGGTCAAGCTAAAAATACATTCTTTGCGGTTAAACTAGGTGGTGCGTTTATGATGCGAATTTACAATATGTAAATCATTAAACATCCTACTAAACGCCGCACTCATCCCACCATTAGCAAATTTACCACCACCTAACTCAGCGACAACGCCACCAACCACATAAGAAGCGACAACATTTTGTACTCTTTGCGTCCATGTATTGGCTTGATTACTAATGCCTGCCGCCTTATATGCACCTGACCAACTTGCGCCATAATTAACAGCTGAGCCTAAGAATCTGCTTTTAAAGCTACCGCCAGATAATCGACTTCGTACACCGCCAGTTAAGCCATGGGCTATCAACTTTCTGAAACTCGCTTTCATTGGATACAATACCTTGGCATTAAATCCTGCAGTTAATACGCCTAACAATCCTTGTTTTAAATCACCTTTGCTTCCAATCATGCCTGACAAAAATCCTGCTGCATAAATATTTAATCCTGTTGCCGTTGGCATCGTAGGTGTGGCTTCTATTTTTTTTGTTGGTGCTGATGTTTTGAGGGGTGTGGTTTGAGAGGGGGCGTTGTAGTTATAGATGTCAATGTCGGATTTGTGGGTGATGTATGTTGCCATTAATGTCGTATTGGTAACTGGTAGTATCGTTGTATTTTATACCTGAAATAGTGCCTTGTGGGTTGGATTGGATTAGTCGGCCTAGTGAGTCATATGAGATCTCTGCATTAACCCAGTGTGATTTAGGGAATACAGAAAATAGTGCATTTTTATCTAAAAATGAGAATAATAGTTAGCTATTTACCGAGTTTTTGGTGGAAAATTCGCTATTTTATGGGTTTTATAAATTATTGGATTAATACAGGAGTCTCCATATTGAAAGTTTTCTGAAAGACCGCTTTGGTGATTTGTGCGTTGGGTGATATTGTTCATTAGGTCGTATTTATATGCTAGGTTGCGGATTTTATGGGTGGGTTTAAAACCTGATTTGATGGTGAGTAGGTGTTGAGTGGGTAAGTTGTTGTTGGAAATAAGGGTGTTACTATTTTATTTTAAATTTATGTTAAAAGGGGTGTGACCCTCTTTTTTCTTTTTCAAACTGTTTTGACATAATACCATTTTCAAAAAT
>NZ_CDSC02000472.1 GCF_001298715.1 Bathymodiolus azoricus thioautotrophic gill symbiont | reverse complement strand
TGTAAAAAAAATCTTAAATATTCACTCTCACGTCCGACCAAATACTCTGAATGCACCCACGATGTCCGACCAAATACTCGGGAGTTAGAGGGTGTTGACTCGCAAATTTGTCGGACATTTCTCTGGAGTGAGTCGGACATTTTGGGAGGGATATGTCCGACCTGAGAGTATGAGCGTTGATACACTTGGAGTGTACTGTATGCATAAAAACTGAAAAATTCACTAGTAAGAACAGAGTTTTACTGGTCTTAGGTCGGAGGACAGGTGCTGATCGTGAGGACTGATACTAGTTGATAATGTCTGTCTGACTTTCATAATTGTTGTTATTTAATATATATATTAAAAAATTGATTTAAATCAATGTAACAAATATATTTCTTTTGTCGCCATATTCTATTTAATGTCACAGAAATACTGCAAAAAGTAGTAAAAAGTAAATATTCAATATCTTTTGTCAAAATTTCAAATATGTTTACAGCCCTAAATAAATTTTTTTCTTAAATTGTCAAAAACAGTTTTAGAAATACTATTAAAAAAACAAATTGCTATAAATAAATATATTTAACAACAATAAATTGTTTGAAAGTTAAATTTTTAACAAAAAAAAACAACTTCAAAAACAAAATTTTTAAATTAAACAAATTATGATACATACATAGTACCTTGTTGTTTGTGTGGTGATAAGATAATGGTTTACAATAAAATAGTCAAAAACTATTTAAATAAATTAAGAGAGAGTGACATTAATTTGTTATTTGAAAGACATCACACGAGTCGTGTCAATCAGGTCAGTTAATGAAGCCATTGACATTATATGAAAATCATTTTTTTTTTCTTTTTCTGACAAATCAAGAAAATAGTGAGGTATTAGGTGTGACATTTTAAAAATGAAGTTCATAATTTCATATTATTATCATTTAAATTATTATCATAAAATAATGATATTTCCATAATTGTTTATCATATAATA
>NZ_CDSC02000475.1 GCF_001298715.1 Bathymodiolus azoricus thioautotrophic gill symbiont | reverse complement strand
AGATTCTCCAAAATCCGCTGATTGAGTTCCGCTTCTTCTTCAAGTTGCCCCTCAAACTCGGCTTTCAGACTATTAAAGCGTTCGGCAAAATCAAAATCATCCACTTCTTCTGCCAAGCCCACATATCGCCCTGGGGTGAGAACATAATCCAGCTCTTTGACGCGCTCGATAGGGGTGGCATTGCAAAAACCTTTTATATCTTCGTACTTTTTATTAGAGTCATCTTCTGGATTGCGCCAATTGTGGTAGGTGTCCGTTATCGTTTGTATGTCATCGGGGGAAAGTTCACGGGTGCGACGATTGATTAAATGCCCCATATTGCGGGCATCTATAAACAGGATTTCGTCTCGTCTATCTCGAAACTTGCCATTAGCACGGTTACGGCTCAAAAACCAAAGTGATGCAGGGATTTGGGTATTGAGAAACAGCTTGGCAGGCAGGTTGACAATGCAGTCAATCAAACCCGCTTCGACCAAGGTTTTTCTAATCTCGCCTTCGCCCGATGTTTTAGAGGTCAACGCACCTTTTGCCAGTACAAAGCCTGCTTGTCCACTGGGGGTAAGGTGATAGATAAAGTGCTGTATCCATGCGTAGTTGGCATTGCCCGTGGGTGGTATGCCGTATTGCCAGCGACCGTCTTTACGCAGTAGATCACCACTCCAATCGCTGACATTAAATGGCGGATTGGCGATAATGTAATCGGCTTTGAGGTCTTTGTGAGTATCGTTTAAAAAAGATCCTTCGTTATTCCATTTCACCTGTGAGCTATCAATGCCACGAATGGCAAGGTTCATTTTAGCCAGTCGCCAAGTGGTTTGGTTGCTCTCTTGACCATAGATGGAAATATCGTTGATTTTGCCCTGATGATCCGCTACAAATTTTTCGGATTGCACAAACATCCCACCTGAACCACAACAAGGGTCAAGCACGCGCCCTTGGTAGGGCTCTAACATTGTAATTAATAATTCCACCACACTTCTGGGGGTGTAAAACTGCCCGCCTTTTTTGCCTTCTGCCAAGGCAAATTCACCGAGAAAGTATTCAAACACATGCCCTAATACATCGGCACTACGGGACTTGGCATCACCCAAGGTAATATTGCTAATCAGATCAATCAGTTCGCCCAAACTCGTGGGATCAAGGTTTTGTCGGGCGTAGACCTTGGGCAATACGCCTTTTAGGGAGGTGTTTTCTTGTTCGATGGCATCCATTGCCTCATCCACTGTTTTGCCAATGGTGGGTTGCTTGGCATGGGATTGCAGATGTGTCCAACGGGCATCTTCTGGCACAAAAAAGACAGTTTCGGCTTTGTATTCGTCCTTGTCTTCAGGGTCAGCCCCTGCATATTCACCTTCGCCTGTATTTAATTTGGCATATAACTCCTCAAAGGCATCGGAGATATATTTAAGAAAAATCAGTCCTAAAACAACATGCTTGTATTCGGCAGCATCAATATTTTTTCTGAGTTTGTCAGCCGATTTCCACAGTTGCTTTTCCAGTGGCTCTTCTTGTGCTTCTTTTTTCTTTGCCATTCTGTCTCCGTTTGTTTTGTTTGTTACTGGAAAGTGGTTGTTTTGAGGGGCTAGCTATTATTATAAAGACAAGATCTTTGCATAATATATGCATAATTGTCCAGTT
>NZ_CDSC02000476.1 GCF_001298715.1 Bathymodiolus azoricus thioautotrophic gill symbiont | reverse complement strand
TTCTTAACATCAGGCGTTGATGCGCTCAAAGCAACTGGTGCTGCATTATTAGGTAATAAGAACGAAGGCAGTATGGTTACATTTGCTGTAGGTCGGGCTAATATTATCACTCATATTGGCAATGGTGCAATGTTAGGTGTGGGTATTGGTGATGCCAATATCATTAGCAAAGTGGGTTTAGGTCAAACCATCCAAGCTGGCATCGGTAGAGCCAATATTCTTACCTCAGTTGGCGACAACGACAGTTTGCAAATTGCTATTGGTCAAGCCAATATTGTTACTAAGATGGGCTCTGGTTATAGCGCTATGATTGCTATTGGCAGAGCCAATATTACCACCAAAGTGGGTGATGGTTTCCATGCAGGGCTATCTATTGGCAAACTCAATGTTAATACTAATGTTGGTGATGGCGTCGCAATCAATGTCTTGATTGGTAAATACAATCTCAACACTCGTGTGGGACATGGTGTTAATGTGGCAGCAATGAAGGGCGATTATAACATCAATGTGCGTTATGGCGATGGGATGAATATCGCCTTGGCAGCGGGCAAGGGTAATATTACTGTCAAAATTGGTGATGGTGATTTTTATGGCGCCATGCTTGAAGTGGGTACTAACAAACAAAGCGTTGCCGGTAAGATGAAAGCCCTGATGCAGGGCATGCTATCTAATTTAAAAGAAACTGCCAAAAGTATTTTAGTTAGTCAAACCATAGGAATGGTAATTAACGGAGATGAGGCAGACACAACCAAACTCCGTGGCACTAGCCACTCCACCCCTAAAAAACCAAAGGACTACACCAAAAATGTAGATT
>NZ_CDSC02000477.1 GCF_001298715.1 Bathymodiolus azoricus thioautotrophic gill symbiont | reverse complement strand
ACCATTAGTAAAAGTCAATGATGGGGTTACAGTTGCAACGCTAGTACTAGAGCCGATACTATCACTGAGCATTGAAACAGTAACATCACCTATCGGCTGTTTGTCAAGCACTATGGTATAAGTGTTTGTGCTGTCTTCATCTACGCTCAAAGTAGTTGCTGATTGAGTAATGCCAAAACCAGTAGTGCTGCCTCCAAAATCTGAGCTACCCCACGCCGTGATTGAGCCATCGGTTTTAACGGCAGCAAAAGCACTCGAAGTTGAATAAATCTTGGTATAGCCACTATCAGAGGGTGCGCCTGTACTTCCATGATATAGCTCACCCCACGCCGTGATTGAGCCATCGGTTTTAAGGGCAGCAAAGGCTATATTATTTGAATAAATCTTGGTATAGCCAGTGCCAGAGGGTGCTGTGCCTCCTTTATCTGGGGAACCCCACGCTGTGATCGATCCATCAGTTTCAATGACAGCAAAGGCATATGCAGTTGAATAAATCTTGGTATAGCCAGTGCCAGAAGGCGCACCTTTGCCTCCATTATATGGACCACCCCACGCTACGATTGAGCCATCGGCTTTAAGGGCGACAAAGGCATACTGATTTGAATAAATCTTGGTATAGCCACTGTCAGTGGGTGCGCCTGAGCCTCCATTATATGGCTCACCCCACGCTACGATTGAGCCATCGGCTTTAAAGGCAGCAAAGGCATACCCAGTTGAATAAATCTTGGTATAGCCACTGTCAGTGGGTGCGCCTGAGCCTCCCCGATCTGAATTACCCCACACTGTGATTGAGCCATCGGCTTTAAGGGCGGCAAAGGCTTGCTCAGTTGAATAAATCTTGGTATAGCCAGTGCCAGCGGGTGCATTTGAGCCTCCATGCTTTGAGCTACCCCACACCGTGATTGAGCCATCGGCTTTAAGGGCGGCAAAGGCACCATGAGTTGAATAAATCTTGGTATAGCCCTTGCCAGCGGGTGCATTTGAGCCTCCATCCTTTGAATTACCCCAC
>NZ_CDSC02000478.1 GCF_001298715.1 Bathymodiolus azoricus thioautotrophic gill symbiont | reverse complement strand
TCTGGTAGTACGGGTTCTTCGACTGCGGCAGGAATTACATTTAGTGAAGGGGGTTACAAAAAAAATAATTACAAAGTAATCTTTGGTAAGCGTTTGAATAAAAATTTTGCAGTAGAAGGTTCATATACAGACTATTCTAGCGATACAACAGACACATCAATGTCTGCCACTAATGGTGCTGCTTTAGAGACAGCGATAAGTGCCTTGCCAGGATATAAATCTCTAATAGGACTGACTGGCACTACGCTTACGGGTACTGGCACCACTAATGCAAAGATTACTTCATCTGAAACCTTATCATCTGGTCGTAATATTGATTTGTCTGGGCTGTATTATTTTACACAGTCAGATAGTTTTGAGCCATTTGTTAAACTAGGTGTTAGCGCTTGGAATGTTAAAAGTGAATTTTCTGCATTTCAATATGATAATGCAGGTGTATTGACCACAATCGCTGGCGCTACAGATTTTAGCGGTAAAGCCAGTGGTACTGATGTTATTTATGGTATTGGTATTGATGGAAAAATTAATGACACAATAAAATATCGTGTTGATTTTGAGCGTATAAAAGCAGATGATGACATTGATAATATTGGCATTAGTATGCTTTATAGTTTCTAAATATAGATACTTAATCTACCATAAAAACACCCTGCCTTTGCAGGGTGTTTTTATTATCTAGAAACCATTAATCGCCAATTTTCCATTTACTTTTTTCTGAAAAAGCTTCAATGGTTTGGCGTTTGGCTTTGTTGATAAGATTGGAGTGTGATATTTTGTATTTTTTGGCGTAATCTACCAGAGAGACAATCTCTTTGCCTTCTAAATATGCCAAGCGTTTGTGGTAACTATTGGTGAGTGCTTTGCCGATAATACTTTCCATGATTTTGGTTTTCCCTGATTCGTTAAATTCATTAAAGGCGGTGTAGTAATCTGCCCTATCAATAAATTTAATGTTGATTGGCACAAAACCATCACGAATCAGTAGGTAATTGTCAGGTTCCACCACGTTGTTCCAGTTTGAGCATTTGATATGAGGGTTTACACAATCTGTGTTTACAGGGTCAATTATCATGATTAAAAATCTTACGATTCTTGATAGATTTTCTAATCACTGAGTTTAGTGACTCAATAGCATTAGTCGTATAAATTGCCTTTCTAATAGCCTTGGGATAAGCAAATATCGTTGCTACATTGTCCCAATTTCTACGCCATGATTT
>NZ_CDSC02000479.1 GCF_001298715.1 Bathymodiolus azoricus thioautotrophic gill symbiont | reverse complement strand
ACACCTGCTCAGAAGATGGCTGAATTGAAAAAAGTGGCTTGAAATGTGTCTAAGTTGATTGGACCATTACAAACTGGAACAACGTGGTGAAACTGGACACTTAACACAGTTGATGTTCAGGAATACCAACGATTAAAGTGTTCAAAAGTGGTATAAAGTGGTATAAAATGTATTTAACTTACTAAATGGTGATGGAAAAAAATGCGCACAAGAAAACTTATTGTTGGTGGACTTTTATCAACAACTTCACTCAGTGTATTGGCACTTATAGGTGCACAACAAGCACAAATCAATAACTTTAAACCTTTTATGATCATTATTCTTGTTGTACTGGTTCTTAGTGCAATGGCAACTTATCAAAAATATCTACAAAATAACTAATGTTTCGTGGCGTGCACAATTTAACTATTGATGCCAAAGGAAGACTAAAAATTCCAACACGCCATCAAGTGCAAATCAATAAAATTTGTGAGGGAAAAATGGTGCTCAGTATTCATCCAGATGACCCTTGTTTGTTACTCTACCCCTTAAAAGATTGGCAAACACTTGAAGAAAAAGTTAGCGCCCTACCTTCGCTGAATATTCACACAAAACGCCTCAAACGCAAACTAATTGGTCATGCAACAGATTGTGAATTGGATAGTGCATCACGCGTGCTAATTTCTGTCACACTTAGAGAATACGCTAATATTGATAAAAAAATTATAATGAGTGGACAAGGAAATAATTTTGAAATTTGGGATGAGCACACTTGGCATAAGCAACTTGCCAACCTTGATATATTAAGCGAGAAAGAAGACGTTCCAAGTAGTATTTCCGAATTGACATTATGAGTTCTCATCATCAATCAGTGATGTTTGATGAATCTATTATTGGGTTAAAACTAAAAAGTAACGGTGTCTATATTGACGCCACTTTTGGTCGTGGCGGACATGCACTTGGTATTTTAGAAAAACTGGGTGACCAAGGAAAGCTAATTGCCTTTGACCAAGATATTACTGCCATTGAGTATGCCAATCAACAGTTTAACGATTCACGCCTAAGACTTATTCACAGCCCTTTTGTCAATATGCATCAGATTCTTTCTGAAGAAGAATTGCTTGGAAAAATTGATGGCATCTTCATGGATCTTGGTGTTTCATCGCCACAATTGGATAATGCCGAGCGCGGCTTTAGTTTTAATACTGAGGGTCCACTAGATATGCGTATGAACCAAAGCAGTGGCATTAGTGTGGCACAGTGGCTGGTAAGTGCTGATAAAGTTGAAATTGCTAATGTGATTTACGAATTTGGTGAAGAAAGAAAAAGCCGACACATTGCCAGTGCGATTAAAAGATTTCAGCAGGAACAACCCATTAAAACCACATTGCAATTAGCAAATATTGTTGCCAGTGTGGTAAAAACAAAGAAAAACAAACATCCTGCCACACGCACTTTTCAGGCGATGCGTATTTTTATCAATCAGGAACTCACACAACTGTCTGAGACACTTAAGCAGACAATCAATTTATTAGCACCAGAAGGTCGTCTATGCGTCATTAGTTTTCACTCAATTGAAGACCGTATTGTCAAACAATTTATCCAACAACACTCAAAGCAAAAACAATTACCTAAAGGTTTACCAATTATGAATAGTGGCATAGAACAAACGCTGTTAAAAGATTTAGGCAAAAGTTTTGCTAGTAAAGAAGAGGTTAACAATAATAAGCGCTCAAGAAGTGCGATATTAAGAATCGCACAGCGTACTACGAAGGATGTTGAATAAGCCGCTTAATACGACCCTTATTAATGTAATACTTAGCATTGTTATTGTTATATTATCTTTCTACACAATTTTGTGGCACAATCAAAATTACTTGCTGTACAAAAAAACAAAAAAAGTACAAAAAGAAAATCAAAAAATCATAGCATTACACAAACAATTACTCACCGAGTATTCGTCACAAATCAGTGGTAAATCCATTAAAGAAGAAGCTTTGAAAACATTACAGATGAAACGACCTGACAAAATCAGGGAACTTATATTATGAAACTATTTAAGATAGGATTATTTCAAAAGTCACAAAATTATTCACGCCGTCAATTGGTCGTTCAAAGTATTTTTACTAGTCTTGGTGTTATTTTCTTTTTTCGAATTATCAATATTTATCAAATAGATGTTGGTGGCGTTGGCATTCAAGAAAAAGCCAGAAAACAAACAGAAATTACTTCCAGCATAAAAGCACGCCGAGGTGATATTCTAGATAGGAATGGCGATGTGCTTGCTAGTAATTTGATTTTAAAAAAAATAAACCTAGATTCAACACAAATTCAAAAAACTTTTATTCCAAAACTTGCACAAGCTTTAATGATGCCAGAGAAAAAATTGGAAAAAGCAATTAAAAAAAAACTTAGTAAACATGCGGGTAGAAAAAATCTAATTATTAAACGAAACCTTAGGCTTACCAACCCAATTCTTGAAAATATAGAAGCACTAAGAAAAATTAAGTTAAAAATCTGCAAAATGAAACGCAAAAAAAACAAAATAAATTTGTTTGATAAGGTGTTAATACTCACCAAGTTAAAAGCAGATAAACCAACTTATAGTAAGGTTAAAGTATGCAAAAGCGAACGAATAAAAGGCGTTCGATTCCAAACAGACACGCATAGATATTATCCAAAATCCGCAGCATTAGCACCACTTATTGGTCGCATCAATCATGACAAAAAAGGAGTCTCTGGCATTGAAGGTGAATTTGAATCGATACTTGCTGGGCAAAACAGCCTTACACATTTGAGTTTTGACCCAGATTCTCAAGGGACTTATTTCAACCCGATAGTACATAAAACACTTAAGCACGGTCAAGATATACAATTAACGATTGATACTAATGTGCAATTCCACGCCTATGTTGCTATTAAAAAATCTGTTAAAAAACTCGAAGCCAGCTCTGGCTCAGCCATCATTCTAAAACCCAATGGTGAAATTTTAGCAATGGTCAACTACCCTGCTGCTGACCCGAATAACAAAGCACTCTACAACCCAAAACATTACCGTAATCGTGTGCTCTCAGATAAACTTGAGCCAGGCTCAACCATCAAACCATTTACCATGCTCTTAGCACTTGAAAAGAAAAAAATTACCGCTAAAGATGATGAACTAATTGATGTGACTAAACGCATCGGACACCTTAAACCCGATAAAAAATATAAATATATGAGCGTTAAAAAGATTTTGCAAAGATCACATAACTTAGGCACACTCAATGTAGCAGAAAGGTTAAAAAAAGAAGAATTATATGACACTTGGCGTAAATTAGGTTTTGGTCGTCCGCTCGGACTTATTCCTAGCATCGAAAACTCTGGGCTACTTAAACATTATAGTGATTGGTCAAAAGCAGATAAACGCTCTTTGTCTTTTGGTTACGGCCCAATGCAAACCAATTTGGCACAACTCGCCAGAGCATACTTAGTATTTGCAAATGATGGCGCTATACCACCGCTGAAACTTATCAATGGTATTGCTACAAATGAACAAAAAACACAAGTTTTCAGCAAACAAGCAACGCACAGAATTGCCGAACTCTTAGATGCGGTTGTATCACTAAAAGGCTCTGGATATCGTGCACAAATCAAAGGTTACAGTGTAGCAGGAAAGACTGGCACCGCAGAAATGGTCATCAATGGTCGTTACAGCAAGAATGGCGCAAAACGGACTTTCTTCACTGGATTTGTACCCGCTAAAAAGCCAAAATATGTTATGGCAGTTAGATTAGACTATCCAAAAAAATGTTACGCTTATTATAAACCTTATAGTAAGATTAGTTGCGAAGGCTCAAACTCTGCAGCTATTGTGTTTAAAGAAGCAATGGAGAATATCTTAAGTAGCGACCAATCTGTTAAATTGTTGGCGAAAAAATAATTTGACCCTGTAAACCAGATTGTGTAAACCCTCATATTTTATAATCCCTAAAAAGGAGAAAAAACATGAGTAATACAACATTAAGAAAA
>NZ_CDSC02000480.1 GCF_001298715.1 Bathymodiolus azoricus thioautotrophic gill symbiont | reverse complement strand
AAATTTACCACCACTAAATCCTGGATATGATAAAGCAAAACCAACACCAAAACCTTGTGCAGGCACATTTACCCCTAGTGCTTTTTGTATCCAAACGGGCACCTTATATGAAATACCTAGTGTTAAAGTATCATTAAACATTCTACTAAACGCCGCACTCATCCCACCATTAGCAAATTTACCCCCACCCAACTCAGCAGCGACGCCACCAACCACATAAGAATCGACAACATTTTGTACTCTTTGCGTCCATCCGCTGGCTTGATTACTAACACCTGCTACCTCATATGCGCCTGACCAGCTTGCGCCATAACTAACAGCCGATCCTAAGAATCCGCTTTTAAAACTACCACCAGATAATCGACTTCGTACGCCACCAGTTAAGCCATGGGCTATCAACTTTCTGAAACCCGCTTTCATTGGATGCAATACCTTGGCGTTAAATCCTGCTGTTAATGCGCCTAATAATCCTTGTTTTAAATCACCTTTGCTTCCAACCATACCGGACAAAAATCCTGCTGCATAAATATTTAATCCTGGGATAAATAAAACAGCGATAGAAGCAATTTGTCTGCCGTATTTTTTAATACTTCTCCGAACACTTCGCCATGCTTTATCTATTGCTTTAAAAGGATTCAAACTCCAGTAACCGCTCGGGTCAGTGTATTTCAGCGGATTGTTCATTACATAACTGTATCTATTGTAACTCTGTGTGTTGTGAGGGGCTTGAATATATGGATCCGCACTGAAGAATCTTCCAATTTGTGGGTCATATACTCTACCATTCATATGAATAAAGCCCATTTCATCAATGTGTTCGTGTCCAGTGAAGCCCCGGTTGGTGAGTGCTGGGATGATGGGGAGCAGTGGGTCGCTGGCGCTCCAGTCGCCTTTGCGTCTTTGTCCGAAGGCGGTGTATGCCATGCGTTCAACGATAAGATAGCATCTTTTTATTGTGGGGCTATACTTTGATTTTTTGATTTTCTCTATACACAAACCAAAAGTAAAAAATCACACCAATAAACATAATACAAAAAGATAAAAACCAAAGAAATTTATATTTTATATTTTTATTTTTGATTAAGTTATAAATCATCCAAAAGAATAAAATAACTCCTGAAAACCAACTTTGTAAAAAAAGAATTTGCATAACTAAATCTGAGTTAAATATAAGTCCAGAAAAAAATATGTATACAGACATAATCCAATTAAAGCAAAGATAATATCCAAAATATAATTTAAATTTACTCATAATTAATACGCTGGTTTCCCAAAAATTGACCCTGTAAACCAGATTGTGTAAACCCTCATATCAAATGCCCAAACTGGAACAACGTGGTGGAACCTGACAATTACCTACTGATTCGTGATGGTTTTGTGCCAATCAACATTAAATTTATTGATAGGGCAGATTACTACACCGCCTTTAATGAATTTAACGAATCAGGGAAAACCAAAATCATGGAAAGTATTATCGGCAAAGCACTCACCAATAGTTGCCACAAACGCTTGGCATATTTAGAAGGCAAAAAGATTGTCTCTCTGGTAGATTACACCAAAAAATACAAAATATCACACTCCAATCTTATCAACAAAGACAAACGCCAAACCATTGAAGCTTTTTCAGAAAAAAGTAAATGGAAAATTGGCGATTAATGGTTTCTAGATAATAAAAACACCCTGCAAAGGCAGGGTATTTTTATGGTAGATTAAGTATCTATATTTAGAAATTATAGAGCATACTAATTCCAGTACTATCAATGTCACCATCTGCTTTTATACGCTCAAAATCAACACGATATTTTATTGTGTCATTAATTTTTCCATCAATACCAACACCATAAATAACATCAGTACCACTGAATTTATTGCTAAAAGCTGTAGCACCAGCGATTGGGGTAAATACACCTGTGCTTGT
>NZ_CDSC02000482.1 GCF_001298715.1 Bathymodiolus azoricus thioautotrophic gill symbiont | reverse complement strand
AGTTGGCATGAAAAGCTAGCAGAAAATCTTGACTGTAACACTATTTTCCAAGCCGTATCATAGTTGGGAAAGGGGCTTAAACGAGAATCACAATGGACTGTTAAGGCAATTCTTCCCTAAGCGAATGGCTTTGGATAATGTGAGTGAGAAAGAAGCATTTAGGGCAACAGATTTAATGAATAATAGACCTAGGAAATGCTTGGGGTACAAGACCCCATTTGAGGTCTTTGCCAAGATGACTGGCAAAGACTATTTTTTAAATGGAAGTGTTGCACTTATGGGTTGAATTCGTCATGTATACTATGATATCTCAAACTGCTTAGGATTTAACTTTTGAAAAAATAAAAATATATACAATTACTTTACCCTTAATCATATTAGCAGGGTGTACATCTATTAATGTTCGTCCAGTAAGTAAAATACATAATATCTCCCATGTATGTATTGAAAATAATCCTAAAGTAATTGTTGCTAATTTTACAACTACAATAGCAGATGTTTTTCAAAACCATGGAATTACAACTAAAATGTATAACGCCCCTGTGCCTAATATATGCGAATATAAACTAACATATACTGCATTAAGATCATGGGATCTTACACCTTACTTATCACATGCAGAGCTTCGTTTATTTAAAAGAAACAAAAAAATTGGTTATGCTGAGTATCATATAACCGGAGGATCTATGTCTTTATCATTAAAAAAATGGGCAAGTGTTAAGAAGAAGATGTCACCTGTTATTAACAAACTATTGGCTCAATATAAAAAATAGACTTCGGGAACAAGAAACTCTATAATAAAAAACGCTACTTTGTTGTAATTTTTACTAAGAAATACATTACCCCAAAACCTCTGACAACGTTTTTAAAATTTATTATATAGAATTCCTTAAGAGCCCTCGCTTTTTCTTGATTTAATTTTATACTTTCTTGGTACACATCCATTGGTTTTTTATATGCCAATGTTTCGTGGAATCTTCGATGGTTATAAAACTCAATATAATCATCTACATCAGTCATTAATTCACGGATAGATTGGTATTCGTTCAAATAGATTCTTTCGCATTTTGCACTTATCCAAAAGCGCTCAATGCAGATATTATCTGTGGCTCGTCCCTTGCCATCCATTGAGATAGTGGGACTGTTGAAAATAAAACCAAGTACAACACTATTACAGTTTTCAGTTAAAACCCTGTGCACCATACCC
>NZ_CDSC02000486.1 GCF_001298715.1 Bathymodiolus azoricus thioautotrophic gill symbiont | reverse complement strand
TAAAGTGGATACTCAATGGACTTATAAAGGCAATAAGGACTATATGTCAATGGTGGGGCATATAGCCCAAACGGGGCAAATTGTTGCCACAGATTTTAAAGCAGGCAATGTCTCGCCAAATACCGACAACCTTGGCTTTATCAAAATCTGTCAAGACGCATTACCTAAAGGCATTAACATCAAAAAAACTTAGAATAGACGCAGCAGGCTATCAAGCCAGTATTATTGCTTATCGCATATTGCTTTGAGCATGATATTGAATTTAGTATCAGATCAAAAGATGCGCCAATCTCTTAAAAATATTCTTTTATATTAAAATTATACAAATATATAAATATATTACGGTATAATCAATTTGTGTGAAAAAAAATAATTATAAGGAGAAAAATGCAACCAAAACAAACAAGAATTACCGAAGGTTTTGAGTATTTTTTAAAACAAAATGAATTGGGTAAAACCGATTCTAAAAACATCAATCAATTGTTACTAATGATGGATGAAAATGGCTATATTGACAAGCAAACGATATTAGAGAAAATTTTCGCAAAAGCAGCGGATGCGAATGCGAATTATCGTAACTTTATTAAGCGAATATTAGATGCGATTGGACGGCTTATTGAGGATTCTGAAGCGGACTCTAAAGAAAAAAGAATACTCAATTCAATTGAAGTAAACACACTCAAAGCAAACAAAATGCGGAAGGCACAATTACAATTGAAAGTGGGTTATTTTCCAACGGATATTCAGCCCTTGAAAAATTGGCAATATGACGATGAAAATTTTGAGTCCAATACTGCCAAAGATGCCACCCAATCTATTGATGAAAGTACAATTAAGGTTTTTATTAGCTACAATAAAAAGAATGAAAGAGATGTCCAAAAATTTAAACGGTTGTTTGATGAAAAAATGAAACTTATTAATGATAAAAAAGTGATTACTTGGACAATGAAACAGTTGCTTCCTGGCTCAAAATTCGATGAACAAATCCAAGAAAATTTAAACAAATCTGATCTTTGTCTTGGCGCTTTATCACAACATTTTTTAAAAAGTGAATACATTTTAAAAAAAGAAATGCCTCATTTTTTAGAACGAAACGCTTTGTTTTTATTTGGCTTAGACAAAAGAATAGACGGTAATGAATCAAGTGCTGAGAATTTTTTTATAAAAACAAAAGAAGAATTGAGTGAAGACGATGCAAACATTTTGGAACAACAGGTGTGTTATTTAGACGATAGATTGGGTGATTTTTTTGTTGATTGCACCACTCCTGAGGGGGAAAAAGATTTTGTTGATAAAGTTATTAACGACTTAATAAAATTTTACAAGAACAAACCTAAAGACAATCCACAGAAAGTACAAAAGACAGATAAGATAAACCCTTGTTTAGATG
>NZ_CDSC02000489.1 GCF_001298715.1 Bathymodiolus azoricus thioautotrophic gill symbiont | reverse complement strand
GCGATAACGTATCAAAACATTGATGAAATGAAGCAAGATTTGAACAAGTTTTTGATTTTTTATAATTTTAATCGTGGACATGGTGGACTTAGAAAAGAGATTAAGGTAAGGACGCCTTATGAGGCTTTAGAGTATTGGTATAATTTGAAGCCTGATATGTTTCGGAGTGTGGTTTTTGAAAGTAGGGAATAACGTGGTGAAACCTGACAGCTAGGTATTTAAAATTAAAAAACATAAAGGAAACAATGAATCAAGATTCCTACCAATCAATGCTTGCTACAGTGCAAGCCTTTCATGACAAACACGATTTTAAAAACAATGGCGGCGAAGACTTGGCTTATCAAGTGGCGTTAATGGCAGAAGAGTTAGGTGAGATATCGGCTTGCGTCACCAAGGGAAAATCTAAACAAGATTTAGCTGAAGAATCGGCAGATTTATTAATTTTATTAATGGGCACAGCGATTAGTGCTGAATTTGATTTGAATGAAGCGTTTTGGCAGAAGATGGAAAAAATCAACAAACGCAAATCAAAGATGGTAAACGGCAAAATCCGAGTATCAGAATTTAAAGGGATTGATAAAAATTAACTTTTTAGTTGACAATAAATATTTTTTAGTTGATAATTGTTTTATTTTAGTTGACAATCAAGTTATGCACCAATCTACTTTAGAAATTCGTAAAAAAATTATTGATGCGCTTCGTAGTGATATTGTTGATTTAAACAACTATATTCAACGGCAATTCAATATTAGTAGACAGGCGGTTAATAAACATTTAAGAGCCTTAGAAGAAGAAGGCTTTCTAACCTCTTTTGGCAAGACTAAAAATAAAAATTATCAGTTGGGTGAAATTCGTCAGCAGTCAAAAATAATAAAATTAGATAAAAAAATTGACGAATTTGATGTTTACAGTCAAGATTTTGAATGGGTGGTAGAAAACGCCCCAAAAAATATTCAAGAAATTGTTGATTGGGGTTTTACCGAGATTTTAAATAATGCTATAGACCACGCTCAAGCCAAAATAGTTTTTATTGTTTTAAGTATAAAAGAGAAAGAATTATTCTTGACTATTTGCGATGATGGTGAAGGTATTTTTAATAGAATCAAAAGAATTAAAGACTTTGATAGTGACCAACGAGTTGTTTTGGAGTTATCTAAAGGTAAGCTGACAACAGATGATGAAAACCACACTGGACTGGATATATTCTTTTCAATAGAGGCTTTTGATTTTTTTGCTATTTATTCAAATAATCATCTTTACAATTTTAACAATAATACTGAAATTAATTTGGAAAAATATGGTTTTGAAAAAGTATTTAAAATGGGCGATGATTTAGGTTTTTCAACAGCTGTTCGTATGTCAATCAAATTGTCAAGCACAACCAAATTAAAAGATGTGTTTGATAAATTTGCTAAAGCACCAGAATTTGAATTTGACACTACTATTGTGTCACTTTATTTGGTTAATGAAAAGCAAAATCTGGTTTCAAGGTCACAAGCTAAGCAGGCGACTAATCGTCTAGAAGAGTTCAAATTTGTAACTTTTGATTTTAAAGGCATTGGAAGTATCGGACAAGGGTTTGCCGATGAGCTGTTTCGAGTTTATCCCAATAAAAATCCACAGATAAGTTTTGACTATGTAAACGCAGATGTTGAAGTTGAAAAAATGATAAAGAGGGTGAAAAAATGAATAATATTTTAACGATTGATGGGCCAAGTGGTGTCGGTAAGGGTACAGTAGCTCGAGTGATGGCACAAAAATTGGGCTGGAGCTTATTAGATTCTGGCGCGATTTATCGTACTTTTGCTTTGGCAGTTGATGCTAGAGGGATAAATATTGGTGATGAAGATGCTTTAGAAGACATTGCACAAACACTTGATTTAACATTTAAGACCGAAGAGGATAGTGAATTGGTTAGTGTCTTTTTGGATGGCAAAGATGTGTCTAAAATCCTGCGCACTGAACAAACGGGTGAGATGGCATCTAAAATTGCTTCTATCGGTGTGGTGCGTTCAGCATTATTAAAGCGTCAACAAGACTTCGCACAAAACACACCAGGGCTAGTTGCAGACGGGCGTGATATGGGTACAGTGGTATTTTTTGAGGCGCCGTTCAAAGTATTTTTAACGGCAAGTAGCAAAGAACGCGCACAAAGACGCTTAAAACAATTGCAAGCACAAGGCACTACGGGTATAATTTCGCAAATCTTGGCAGATGTGGTGGCAAGAGATGAGCGAGATTCTTCTCGCAAAAACTCGCCACTAAAGCCTGCCAAAGACGCTTTTATTATTGATACCACTGAGTTGTCAATTGATGAAGTGATTGCTCAGGTGAGCAAATTAGTAAAACAATAGGCTAAAATCTGAGCGGTCAGATTTTATAAACAAACCAACTCGACAAATACCAACTTTATACCGTTGTTGGATTATTTAGCGGTCAATATCAAAAAAAAAACAATATGTCAGAATCATTTGCAGAGCTATTTGAAAATAGCGTAGAACAACAAAATACCAAAATAGGTGCCTTATTAATGGGTACTGTCGTTAGCATCAATCGCGAAAAAGCGGTTATCAGTGTTGGACTAAAATCAGAAGCCTTTATATCTCTAGACCAATTTAAAGATGCCAAAGGTGAATTAGAAATTCAAGAAGGCGATGTCGTAGAAGTTGCTTTGGAGTCTATTGATGATGGCTTAGGTCATACTCTATTATCTCGTGAAAAAGCCAAGCGTATTAAATTGTGGCAGTCACTTGAAACTGCAATGAATGCTAAAGAAGTAGTAACTGGTGTTGTTACTGGCTCTGTTAAAGGTGGTTTGACAGTTGATATTGGTGTTGTTAAAGCGTTCCTACCAGGTTCATTGGTGGATACCCATCCAGTTAAAGATTTTGCGTATTTAATTGGTCAAGAAGTTGAAGCGATTGTTATTAAGATGGATGAAGTTAGAAACAATATTGTTATTTCTAGAAAAGCAGTTATGCAAGAAGCGAATTCTGCAGACAGAGAAGCTTTACTTGAGACACTTGAAGAAGGTGTGGAAATTGAAGGTGTGGTTAAGAACCTTGCAGATTACGGTGCATTTGTTGATCTTGGTGGTATTGATGGTTTATTACATATTACTGATATCTCATGGCAGCGTGTTAATCACCCGTCTGAGAAGTTGAACATTGGTGACAAAATTAAAGTTAAGGTGCTTAATTGCGATAAAGAGAAGATGCGTGTATCGCTAGGCCTTAAGCAATTAACAGCAAGCCCTTGGGATAACATCTCTGATCGTCTGCCATTAGGTAAGAAGGTTTCAGGTACGGTTTCTAACCTGACAGATTATGGTGCGTTTGTGCGTATTGAAGAGGGGGTTGAAGGTTTGGTGCATGTTTCAGAAATGGATTGGACAAATGCCAATGCCCGCCCATCTAAGTTTGTTAAATTAGGTCAAGAAGTTGATGTGGTTGTGTTGGATGTTCAAGAGTCTAAGCACCGTATTTCATTATCAATGAAGCAAGCACAAGAAAATCCTTGGGAAGCATTTGAAGCAACACATAATAAGGGCGATAAGATTGGTGTTAATGTTAAGTCAATTACAGACTTTGGTTTATTTGTTGGACTTCCAGGCGGTATTGATGGTTTAATCCACTTAGCAGATATTTCTTGGGAAAAGTTACCTGCAGATGAATTGGTTTCTAATTATTCTAAAGGACAAGAATTTGATGTTATTATTCTAAATATTGATGCTGAGAAAGAGCGCATCTCCTTAGGTATTAAACAATTAGATGAAGATGACTTTATGTCTTACGCTTCGTTACACAAGAAAGGCGCTATCGTTAAAGGTGTGGTTGCTGAAGTGGACTCAAGAGGTGCAGTTATTACATTGGCAGAAGGCATCACTGGTTATTTGAAAGCGGGTGAAATCTCAACAGAGCGTGTTGATGATGTAAGTACTATTTTTAAAGTTGCTGATGAAATTGAAGTAGCAATTGTTAATATTGACAGAAAATCTCGTAATATTACTGTTAGTATCAAAGCGAAAGATTCTGCTGAAGAAAAAGCAGCAATGGAAGACTACAATAAGCAGTCGTCTGATACGGTAGAAGGCGCAACTTTAGGTGATTTATTAAAGAAAGCTAAAAATTAAAGTTATTTTTGATTTGAATATATGAAAAAAACTGACCTTATTTTTAAATTATCAGAGGACTCTGTGCTCTCTAAAATAGAAGTAAAAATGTGTGTAGATGCTATTTTAACGGCATTAACAAAAGGTATTGCTTCTGGTGAGGGTGTAGAAATCAGAGGTTTTGGTAGTTTTTATAGAAAACATAAAAAAGCACGCTTAGGCATCAATCCAAGAACCAACGAAAGAACGCAGGTTGGTGAGAAGTTTATGCCGTTTTTTAAGTCAGGAAAATCACTTAGAGAAGTTGTCAATAAGAGTTAATTTGATAGTGTATTAATGTATAATTTCACTTTTTTATGGGGCGTTAGCTCAGTTGGTAGAGCATCGGACT
>NZ_CDSC02000490.1 GCF_001298715.1 Bathymodiolus azoricus thioautotrophic gill symbiont | reverse complement strand
TTTGTTTTAAGGTTTGTACTTAGCAAATCATAGTAACAAAGCATAAGCCGCTAAAATTGCCAACAGCTTACATAAAAAGCAAAACGATTCATAGGCATTAAATCCTTTTCTCGTAACGCCCATATCGTTTAATTGTTGATTGGTCATGGTGTCCTTTCCTTATTTGAATAAAAAAAAAGGCACCATCCCCTCGTCAGAGGCTAGTGCCCCTGCTGGGTATGTATCAATCAATTATTTAAAACTCATCGCTTTAAATAATCGCCAAATATTTCAATTGATGCCATTGGCTTTTACCTAACTCGCCTTGCAAAGCAAGTTAGGGTTTTCAAGGTGCACGGATTTGGAGTTCGTGCGGCTCTTAAAATTGGTGTTTCAAAACACACTCAAATGAATGTATTTTGAAACACCCTCTCAAGAGAGGATGTTTGTTTTTTACTATTTCAGATTACAATGATGGTAAATACCACGCTTGCTCTTGCATATTAAATTTCCAATTATTTGATTTAAGGTAATTTTGCTGTTGTCGTAAAATACCTCTATCACTAGTTGGATCTAAAGTGACTTGCTCGCCTTGTTCAATGGTTGCAATTTCTTGATCGTTGAATAGGTTTTGTAAGTCCTCTTTTGAGTTTGAGTTTGATTTTGCACTGGCTTCCACTTTGTCAAAATCAACATCAATATCTTCGGTAATTGGATCTGCCTCAGTGATTACTTCCACAGGTGCTTCATCAATCTCATCAATATGTATTGTATCTAGTGTTGCCCTAGACTCAAGTATTAACTTGTTAGAGCCAAAGCCACCTGATACTGTTTGAATTCTTGATATAACAAATCTTCCCTCG
>NZ_CDSC02000495.1 GCF_001298715.1 Bathymodiolus azoricus thioautotrophic gill symbiont | reverse complement strand
GATACTTAATTAGGCATAAATTAAAAAAAATAGGGGAGTAATATGGAAATACTTAATCGTTCTACGCTAACGACAATGCATGCACTTTTAGCAGTCTTTATCTTACCAGCAGCAATCATGTTTTTTATAACAGGCGCTCTTTACACTTGGGGCGTAAAAGGCAATTACGATACAAATACTTATGAGTTACACCTTGAAAAACCTATTCAAAGCGAGCTCGATGGGCTTGTTGCATTAGCAAAACAAGAATTACAAAAAAAAGATTTAGGCGAACCGTCAGGTCAAGCTAAAATTAAAAAAATTGGCTCTTCTTTCAAGTTAGAATGGACTGGTTCAAACATGGATGTTATTATAGAACCGACATCACAACCATTAATAGCTAAACTAAAGGTGAAAAATACAAGCTGGCATCGACAATTTGTGCAATTACATAAAGCAAAAGGTGGCATTCCATTTAAAGTATATGCCGCTGCATTTTCCATAGCTTTGCTATTATTACTCACTTCAGGCTTTATTATGGCGTGGCAAATGCCAAAGTTACGCAAGCTGGTGTTAGTTTCTGTATCGCTGGGCATAGTTATGTTTACTGTAATGGTTGTATCCAGTTAAATATAGCCGTTAGGTCGGGGGGCTGGCATTTGTTTTTTATCTGCTATCTCTGAAATAAGGAGCGTTGCCCTTTAATTACCCAATCCAAAAATAAAAACCAAAAAAATACACAAACCCCAACTGGCATAATGATTTCAACCAAAAAACAGTTTCACCCATTAGGTGAAAACCAACAGGCAACCAAGCCCCTCATTAACCAACCAAACTTTATGTGTTTTTGAACATTTTAAATTACAAACTTGATACAATTAACGAACATTAGATGAGTTTTCTAGAGGCGTATTTTAGTGAAGGGTAAATTATTTTTTCTTGCTATATTTTTAACATTTACATCTTCAATATTCGCACAAAGCCCCTCATCATTCTACAAAGCCAAAAAACTCCTCTACAAAGAAATCTACAAAAACCGCAACAAAACTTTTTACTGCGGTTGTTCGTATGCTGGAAAAGTAGTTAATTTAGAAAGCTGTAACTATAAAGTGGCGAATTC
>NZ_CDSC02000497.1 GCF_001298715.1 Bathymodiolus azoricus thioautotrophic gill symbiont | reverse complement strand
TATAGCCTTTGTCGGTGGGTGCGTTTGTGGTTTTATTCTTTATTTCATTCCACGAATTATCTAAGCTACCCCATGTTGTAATTGAACCATTGGCTTTAAGGGCAGCAAAGGCTTCATGAGTTGAATAAATTTTGATATAGCCTTTGTCAGTGGGTTTGGGTGCGTTTGGTGCGTTTGTGCCTCCAAAATCTGAGCTACCCCACGCCTTGATTGAGCCATCGGCTTTAAGGGCAGCAAAGGCATAATCATTTGAATAAATCTCGGTATAGCCTTTGTCATCGGGTGCGTTTGTGCCTCCAGAATCTGAGCTACCCCACGCCTTGATTGAGCCATCGGCTTTAAGGGCAGCAAAGGCATATGTATTTGAATAAATTTTGGTATAACCTTTACCATCAGGTGCGTTTGTACCTCCATCACCTGGTTCACCCCACACCTTGATTGAGCCATCAGTTTTAAGGGCGGCAAAGGCAACTGCATTTGAATAAATCTCGGTATAGCCTTTGTCATCGGGTGCGTTTGCACCTCCAGAATATGCTCTACCCCACCCCTTGATTGAGCCATCAGTTTTAAGGGCGGCAAAGGCATTAGTAGTTGAATAAATCTTGGTATAACCTTTGTCGGTGGGTGCGTTGGGTGCGTTTTTACCTCCATAATATACATCACCCCATGTCTCAATTGATCCATCGTGTGTAAGAGCAGCAAAGGCTGCTCTATTAGAATAAATCTTGGTATAGCCACTGCCAGCAGGTGCGTTTGCACCTCCAGAATATACTCTACCCCACACCGTAATTGAACCATCAGCTTTAAGGGCGGCAAAGGCATCAGCAGTTGAATAAATCTCGGTATAGCCTTTGTCAGTGGGTACGTTGGGTGCGTTTTTACCTCCATACTTTAAGCCGCCCCATGTCGTAATCGAGCCATCAGCTTTAAGAGCAACAAAGACACGTTCATTTGAATAAATCTCGGTATAGCCACTATCAGTGGGTGCTTTTTTACCTCCAAAATATGGGTTACCCCACGCCATGATTGAGCCATCACCTTTAATGGTGGCAAAGGCTGTCTTATTAGCATAATTTGGCGCATTATTAACCCCACCAAAATCATTCTGAGCACTAGAAT
>NZ_CDSC02000498.1 GCF_001298715.1 Bathymodiolus azoricus thioautotrophic gill symbiont | reverse complement strand
CATTTGTGCCATTAATTAATAGTTATACATTTAAAATCACCTAATATATCAAGAAGGAAATCATGTCAAAAATTAACCAAATAGAAAATGCCTTGAAGGAATTAGATGGAGGTGCATTTCAAAAACTAGCTAATTCTTATTTACTGAAAAGGGGGTATCCGCAAATAAAACCAACAGGCTCTGTTGCTGGAAGCAATAAAGTGAGGAAAGGAACTCCAGACACCCTAATTCAAACAGAAGATGGTAAATATATATTTTGTGAATATACAACTATTTCAGAAAATAAAGTCTATAGTAAGTTTTATGATGACTTAACCAAATGCCTTAACGAAAACAAAACAGGTGTAGCAATTTCAAAAATTAAAGAGATTGTATTGTGCTGCACATCTGACTTATCTATCGAAAACATAGATAAATTAAGCAAGCAATGTCAAATAGAAGAAGTGAATCTTAATCTGTTTGGCTTGGGAGCTATTTCATATGATTTATTGGAAAAATACCCTAGCATTGCTAAAGATTATCTTGGCATTGAGGTGGATACTGGTCAAATTGTACCTCTTAATGATTTTATTTCTTGGCACGAAGAGAACAAATTAACCACAACACTAGAAACTAGTTTTCACTTTAGAGAAGAGGAAAAAAGTAACTTACTTTCATTAATTAATGATAATAGTCTAGTGATTGTCACAGGGAAAGCAGGCGTAGGAAAAACCAGAATTGCCATTGAATGTTATCGACAATTCACAAAAGAGAATAAAAAATACAAAGCCTACTGTATATTTAATAGAGAATGTAATTTATTTGAAGATATAAAATCATATTTTTCTAATTCTGGTTATTTTCTTATTTTTGTAGATGATGCCAATCGAATTAGTGGCTTTCAGTATATCGTTCAGCTATTACAAACAAAGCGAGATAACCAGAATTTTAAAATTATCGTAACCGTTAGAGATTACGCATTAGATAAAATTAGAGAGACCTGCCAGCCTATCGAAGTTAGTTCTGAGATCAACATAAAACCATTTACCAATGAAGAAATTAAAAAACTCGTACAAGAGGAATTCGAAATTAAGAACCAGTCATATTTGGATAGGATAGTAAGTATTTCTCATGGAAACCCTCGTATCGCAGTAATGGCAGCGCAAGTTGCTAAAGATAGTAATACGTTTAATAGTATTAGAGATGTTTCAGAAATATATGATAAATATTTTTCATCAATAAAATCCGATCTTGATGCTTTAAAAGATGGGACTATTCTAAAAGTTGCTGGAATTGTTGCTTTTTTTAGATCTGTTGACATAACAAATAATAACTTGATGTCGGATATAGGTAAGATATTTGATATCTCTGCTGAAGATTTTGAGAAAGCATCAAAGAAACTTCATGAGATGGAAGTTTTAGATATGTTTGAAAATGAGGTGGTCAAAATATCAGACCAAGTTTTTTCTACCTATCTTTTCTATCTTGTGTTTTTTAAGGAAAAATTGATTGATTTTTCCATTCTAATAGATAAGGATTTATTCCCACAGTATAAGCGACGACTCGTCGATGCCATTAGCCCAATCTTGAACACCTTCAATTTGAATGAAACTAAGCAAACCATGAAAATATCGGTCGATAAAGTATGGGAACAAATACAAGCAAAGGATGAAGGTGCATTTCTACAATTGATTGATGTTTTTTGCTTTTTGAAACCAACCGAGACGCTAATCTTTATTCAGAATGAAATCAGGAATTATGATAGCCAAAAAATTCCTTTTGATGACATTAAATTCGAAAAAAATTCTATTTCATCTTTACCTAAATTCCTCTCAGCTCTTTCACAGTTTAGGCATTATAGAGAAGATGATGTGAATATGAATATATCTTTAGATCTCTTTTTGCAATATGCCAAAAAGCAACCAGGCGATACGCCAGATATTCTACATTTCCTCATTGATAGATATGCTTTTCAACCAGAATCTTACCGAGATGCTTACCATGTCCAACACGCCGTTGTTGACAAAATATTAGAATGTAGCAGTTCAGGGGGAGATGAGTATTTTACTAGGATGTTTATTGCTTTGTCGGGCGACTATCTGCATACCCATTTTTCTAGCACTAAGTCAGGAATAGGGCATACAGATACAGTGTCTATCACACCATTTGATGTTGTTGCTTCAGATGAACTATTTAAACTCCGAGAAAAGATTCTGACGAATTTATTTAGCCTATATGGCAACATGAAATATCAACAATATATTCTTAAATTAATATTGTCTTATACGCAGTCTGGGGACAAGATTTCTGTTGGTGAAATTATTGTGCATGACTCAAAACAAATAGCATTATTCTTCAACGATAAACTTGACCCTAATAACCTTTATCACTGTGTTATTGTTCAACAATATTTGAGATTGTTAAAGCGTTTCAATATTCCAGTTAAAGAAGAATTAAAGATACGGTTTAAATCTTCCAGTTATGTGCTTTACGACCTTCTCAGAAATAAATTGGAAAAGAAAAGGTTGGCACATGGTCAGGATCAGAATGCCTATAGGAGATATGAGAAGAAGGAAATAGCAGGGTTTATGGGGTCGTATGCCAAAGAAAATTATGATGAAATACTTCATGAACTTTTCAATATCTTAGAAACTCTTGAGGGATACTCTAAATGGCAAATCAATCAAGGGGTGATTGCTATACTGGAAGAACTTGCGATACGCAATCCAAGTTTATTCTGTGAAGTTATAAAAAACTACCTGCAGCAAGGAGAATATTTGACAATTAATCCTTCGATTGTAGTGTCTAACCTTATTTCGTCTTTTGGCTCAATAGCATCACTTGCTATTTTAACCCTTTCAGACTATCCAACGAAAAATCTATGGCTGTTTAGTTATTATCAGCATCTTTTGAAAAAAGATATCAAGCAAAAACAAATTGATGCCTTGTCAAAATTATATCAAATATCGGATTACAAACACTTCACTCATGAAGTCGATTATCTTTTAAGATACGAGGCTATAAAAAAAGGTTTTGTTGCTGAAATTGTTCAAATTATTAGTGATAGATCGAGAATAACTTCAGAATTTGCATATGCTGTATCTCTTGTGTTCTGTAAGCATACCAAAATAAATAAACAATTACCTTCCTTGTTTTCATCGCGTCCAGAATTACTTGAAAATACCTATATAGCAGTTGATAAAGTGAAACCTCAAGTTGATTATGATGGTGTTGCGTTTTCAAAACTACTTGATAATAATCAAGGCTTCATTAACAGATATCTAGAAGATAGATTCTCTCAGAATAAGTGTCTAAATAACCATGATGAGCGTGATTATTCGTTTATCTGGTTGCGTGATGATTATTTAAGCGTTATGCAACGAATCTCAGAAGTTGTTTTCAAGTATCGACAAAAAGATCGGTGTTTTGTTGATTATTATGATGATGATTATTTAGTATTTCTCAAGGAAGTTGCAAACTCTCAAACTGACGAAAGCATATTAGAGAGACAAGATGAATATTTTCTCGGAGAAATTTGCAGCGAACACTCTAAAAAGAAATATATGCATTTACTTTTTTCTGTTATTGTTAACTTTGAATCTAAACGCAAAATAACTTTTTACAAAACATTCTTAGAAAAGAATACACAATTTGAAGATTTCAAAGACTTGCCATTTGAACCAATGCCAGCCTACTTGTCAGGTAGTGCTGTGCCGATGTTGCAAAAAAAGATAGATTTTTACAAAAAAATTATACCACTATGTAATTCGGCAGAATTATTAGAGCATAAACAATATATTGAACAAAGAATAAGAGGCATACGTTACGAAATTCGGAATGAGAAAAAAAGAGACTTTACTGAGGCATGATAGTGTTGCGTATAACAATCACATGCACTCGGACAGTAAAAAGTTTACTTGATCAAAGAAACTGGGTATTACTATCTCAATGAATGGCAAGGGATGTATCTGCATTGAACGCTTTTGGAGAAGTGCAAAATGCGAAAGAATCTATTTGAACGAATACCAATCTATCCGTGAATTAATGACTGATGTAGATGATTATATTGAGTTTTATAACCATCGAAGATTCCATGAAATATTGGCATATAACCCCCCATGGATGTGTACCAAGAAAGTATAAAATTAAATCAAGAAAAAGC
>NZ_CDSC02000500.1 GCF_001298715.1 Bathymodiolus azoricus thioautotrophic gill symbiont | reverse complement strand
GTTCAATTGTAAAGTTAGCTCGTTCTTTTCTAGATTTTATTATTTGTGTCATTATTGACCTCCTTGTATTTTGTATTATAAGGCTATCTTTGTGTCTAAGATTGTTAGACCATTACATAAGATTATGCTTAGGAACGAGATAAATGAAAGTTAAAAAAATATTTATACCTCATAAAGTTATGTAGAATAAAGCAGGCGAAGATAGTTTCTAAAGATACTTTAGAGGCGTTAAATTTATTTAATTTTATAATTAGAGAAAAATGAAAACAATACAATTATATGTTTTAGGTGTGTTGCTTCTCAGTAGTTTTAATGTGCTAGGAGAAGAATGCAATATGAAAACAAGTGACAAAAGTTCATATGCAATCAAATCATCAATTTATTTATATTTAAATGGGACTGAGTTAAATACTTGTAAATGTCAAGCAGGATATGAATTTGACCCCTATATTCCTAAGGGAAGAATATTCTTCAAAGGTCGTGAAGAAAACTCTTTTAGCGAAAAACCACTAGCGTTAGAAGGAATGCGGTTGCAGTGCGTTACACCAAGAGACGATACAAAGCTATCAACAGTTGACTGGGCGGTACCTGTTTCCGTGCTTTCTGTAATGGTTTCAAGTGTGGCGGTTGGTCGTTATATACTTAAACAACCAGTTTCGTCAAGACCACCAGTTTCGTCGGGTGACACTCCAAATACAAATACAATTGACGTATCTGAAGATGGATATCTTGCTCCCGCTAACACAAGACCTCCGGTTCCCGTAGAATATGAATATGTGTCATCTGTTGACCCAGTATATGATGATGGGGCAGCTGGTCCACTATATAACGACCCAGATGAAACAGTATATAATGATGCGTCATCTACCCCAATATATGATGATGGGGTAGCTGGTCCGCTATATAATGATGGCTCAATTGAGCTAACATCCGCACCTAGAAGAATACCTGTAAAACCCCCATTATGAGTTAGAAGATCAAATAGGAGATCAAGTAGAAAGTATTTACTCTAAAGTTAATACACGGAATATGCTACCTGATAACGAGGTAACTGTTAGAGCTAGGGATTTAATGCCAAGCTCTACCGCCGATGCTAGCATAAGAAATCGCCCCCCTTCTCCAGAAGGAATATACGATGAGATATCAAATAATGTAAATTCAGATTCAAAAACTCAATGTAGTATACAATAATCTAGAGGTTGCCTTCCCAAAAACAAAAACTAGCGCAGTTTATGAAACACATATAAAGAGATCTCTGAATAATTCATAATTTCTACCCCTAATTCGCTTTCATCCATTTTTTTAAAAAATTTTCCAAATTTCTCCACATTTTTTCATAAAACCTAACCCCCCTTAAATCTACGCTTTTAGCATTTATTTTCTTGCTTTTTGTTACTTTTTATCCTTTTACCACTCATTGGACGCAATAACCCCTTAACCTTTTTAACCGCTGCATTTCTTTAAAAATATTCATCCCAGTTTTAAGATTGTGACTCATAGCAATC
>NZ_CDSC02000504.1 GCF_001298715.1 Bathymodiolus azoricus thioautotrophic gill symbiont | reverse complement strand
CTACCTTGATTTTCAATAGCAGTATTTTGTAAATCACCATTTATAAATGATGCGTGGGGTATGGTTGTAGTTCTCGTCAATAAACTCAATCAGATCACCAAAATTCATTTGCACACCCGACCTAAGCTCTTCTAAATATCCTTCTTGTGTCATACCAATCCTCCTAATATCTTTAATAATTGGTCAATAATACCGCCTTTATACCGTCATTGGGTTTGGCTTTCCTATGTCAACACCATATTTTTTAATAGCATCAGTAACGACTGATGCTGCTATTTCACCTTCATCAACCAAAGCTTTAAGCGCAGTAATCGTTACATAATTTGCATCCACTTCAAAGAAATCTCTAAGTGCAGCGCGTGAATCTGAGCGACCAAACCCATCTGTACCCAACACTTCATAACGAGCTGGAATATACTTACGCACTTGTTCAGCGTAATTACGCATATAGTCAGTGGTAGCAATAACAGGGCCCTTTGCATCGGCTAAGCATTGAGTAATATAAGGCACCTTTGGCGGCCCTACACTAAATCTATTCTCTCTATCAATAGCTTGAGCTTCACGCGTTAATTCATTGAAACTGGTCACTGACCAGATATTAGACTTCACACCCCAATCATCAGTAAGCATTTGTGCAGCTTTTTCAACTTCTCTAAGAATGGTGCCAGAACCTAACAATTGCACTTGCTTATCACCAGTGCCTACTTTTTTTAATGGGTAAATACCTTTGATAATACCTTCTTGCGTACCTGCTAGTATTTCTGGGTGCGTGTAAATTTCATTCATAACGGTAATGTAGTAAAAAATATTCTCATGTTTTTCATACATTCTGCGTAGTCCACTTTGAACAATCACTGCTAACTCATACGCATAAGTTGGGTCATAAGAAATACAATTTGGAATGATGTTGGCAACAATATGCGAATCACCATCTTCATGCTGTAAGCCCTCTCCATTCAGTGTAGTACGCCCTGCCGTGCCACCAATTAAGAAGCCCTTAGCTTGCATATCACCTGCCGCCCAAATTAAGTCACCAACACGCTGAAAACCAAATTTAGAATAATAAATATAAAACGGAATCATGGTGACATTATGCGTCGCATACGATGTTGCAGCAGCAATCCAATCAGAAATCGCACCGGCTTCATTAATGCCTTCTTGCAACACCTGCCCCTTTTTATCTTCCTTATACCACATGACTTTATCAGAGTCTTCTGGTTGATAAAGTTGACCTGAAGCCGAGTAAATACCAAGCTGCCTGAACAAGCTTTCCATGCCAAAGGTACGCGCTTCATCAGGGATGATTGGCACTACTTTAGATCCAAGTTGCTTGTCGCGTACTAATAAAGCCATAATGCGGTTAAGCGCCATGGTAGTTGACATTTCACGCTCACCACTGGATTTTAATAAAGCACTGAAAGTGTTTAATTCTGGCGCTTGTAAGTTTTCTAATTCAAACGAACGCACTGGCAATGAACCACCTAGTTTTTGGCGTTGAGTGTTTATATATGTCATCTCTTCGCTGTCTTGTGCTGGCTTGTAAAAGTTAAGTTGTTTAACATCTTCTTCAGTCACTGGAATATCAAAACGCTTGGCGAATTTTGCAACCTGTTTAAGGCCTAATTTTTTCTGCGAGTGCGTCGTATTTTGACCTTCACCTGCCTCACCCATGCCATAACCTTTAACCGTCTTAGCCAAGATGACCGTTGGTTTATCACTACATTCTTTGGCAGCACGATAAGCTTGAAATACCTTAAACGGGTCATGTCCACCACGATTCAGTGCATAAATCTCATCATCACTAAGATGCTGAACCATCGCTAATAATTCTGGGTATTTACCGAAGAAATGTTGTCGCACATAAGCACCGTCTTTAGCTTTATAAGCTTGGTATTCTCCATCCACCACTTCTTCCATGCGTTTCTTCAGTAGCCCAGTAGTGTCTTTTTCAAGCAGTTTATCCCATTCGCCGCCCCAAATTACTTTAAGTACATTCCAGCCTGCACCACGGAACATACCCTCAAGCTCTTGAATAATTTTGCCATTACCGCGTACTGGACCATCCAAACGCTGTAAGTTGCAATTAATCACAAAAATCAAATTATCAAGTTTTTCACGACCGGCTACTGAAATAGCACCAAGTGACTCAGGCTCATCCATTTCCCCGTCACCCAAATACGCCCAAACTGTACGTTTGTGCGTTTGCTTAATCTCACGATGATGCAAATATTTCATAAAGCGTGCTTGGTAAATCGCCATAATTGGACCCAGCCCCATTGACACGGTCGGGAACTGCCAAAAATCAGGCATCAACCACGGGTGTGGATAAGAGCTGAGTCCATCTTTGCCTGCCTCCTGGCGGAATAGCAACATTTGCGCTTCAGTGATGCGCCCTTCTAAAAAAGCACGCGAGTAAATACCTGGTGAAATATGCCCTTGAAAAAAGATTAAGTCTGCACCCTGCTCGGCATCAGGACCACGATAAAAGTGATTAAAACCCACTTCGTACAAAGTAGCACTTGAGGCGAACGAAGCAATGTGTCCACCTAAATCATATGGTAATTGATTAGCCTTGACCACCATCACCATAGCATTCCAACGGATAATAGCTGAAATTCTTTCTTCAATATCGATGCTAATATCTGTTGCTACCTCTTTTTCTTTGGCAATAGAGTTTAGGTAAGAGGTATTTACGCCTGTTGGTAAATCCATGCCTTCTTTGTGCGCCATATCCATTAGTTGGTTTAGCAAAAACTTTGCACGGTCATCACCTTCCACTCTAGCAACGGATTTAAAGGCTTCTAGCCATTCTTGGGTTTCTAAAGGGTCAAGGTCTTGAGCTGACATAATGTATTTTTTTCTTTTAGAATAAAGCAGTAATTATCCCAAATTTGTAGGCTCACTTTACAAAATATTTTACCAATAAAATTGAAGCAGAAAAACCAATGAAAGCAAGGGCAATTTGCCCTGCTTCGTGTTCAGGATATACTACATCACCTAACAACCCACCTGTAAATAATGCAAGTAGTGGCAACATATAGAGTTGAAAGGCACGATAAAACAATTCTTTTGATGAGATTTCCAAGGTTACCAAATCACCAATCGACACGCCATTTTGTAGGGGCTTATTGAACACTGAATAATGGTCAAAATATTTTGCCAATATTCCTGTACCGCAGCCACCACTGGCTGAGCAACTGTGACACCCCGATGAACGATTGACTTTAAGTTTCATCATTTGGTTCTCAATCTCAATAACTTCAAACTTTTCTTTCATTAAAATAAGTGTTTATTTTTTATCATATTTTATCAGCATGTCGCTCTCACAATCTATTTTTAAAGCCTACGATATCCGTGGTATCGTGGAAAATGAACTCACGCCTGATGTAGTTAAACTCATCGCTCAGGCAATTGGCAGTGAGTCTATTGCCAAAGGTGAACGCGGTGTGGTGGTTGGTCGCGATGGCCGTCTAAGTGGCGTTGAGCTGATGAGCGCTTTAAAAGATGGCCTTAAGTCAACTGGCTGTCACGTGGTAGATATCGGCATGGTACCCACGCCATTAGTGTATTACGCTACTTATAGCAAAGCGGCCACTTCTGGGGTGATGATTACTGGCTCTCATAATCCACCTGAGTACAATGGACTTAAGATTGTGATTGCAGGTGAAACACTCTCGGGCGATAAAATACAAGAACTTTATCAGCGCATCCAAGCGCAAAAATTTTCTAAAGGTCATGGCACTTCAACCAAAGTTGATATTGAGCAGGACTATATAGAGCGTGTTGTCTCTGATATTAAATTAGATAAGCCTCTTAATATTGTTATTGATGCAGGTAACGGTATTGCAGGCAATATTGCACCAAAATTGTTTGAACGATTAGGTGCAAAAGTCACAAAATTATTCTGCTTAGTAGATGGGAATTTCCCCAACCATCATCCCGACCCATCAAAACTTGCCAATCTTGAAGATATTATTCAAGAAGTCAAGAGCACCAATGCTGATATGGGCTTTGCCTTTGATGGCGATGGTGACAGACTGGGTTTAATTGACAATAAAGGTAATGTGATTTGGGCGGATAGACAAATGATATTGTATGCACGCGATATTCTCAGTCGTAATCAAGGTGCCAAAATTGTGTTTGATGTTAAATGTAGCTCAAATCTACCAAAAGACATTACCCAGCACGGGGGTAATGCGATTATGTCACGCACAGGACACAGTTTTATCAAAGCCAAACTTAAAGAAACAGGCGCGCTACTCGGTGGTGAGATGAGTGGTCATATTTTCTTTAAAGAACGCTGGTATGGCTTTGATGATGCGCTTTATACAGGTGCTAGATTGTTAGAAATCCTATCCAAAACTCACAAAACTTGTGAACAGGTTTTTGCTAATTTACCTGATAGTATCAATACGCCAGAGATTAATATTTACTTTGATAAGCAAGCTCAGCAGTTTGATGCGATGAAAAAACTAACAAGTAACATTGATTTCATTAAAGATGATAGTGCGCAAATTACCACTATCGACGGTGTGCGTGTTGATTATCCTGATGGCTGGGGACTTGTACGCCCTTCTAACACCACACCATGTTTGGTGCTGCGCTTTGAGGCAAATAACAAAAAAACCTTAAGTCAAATTCAAGATAAATTCAGAATTTGGCTGGATGCCAATAATATTTCTACTCAAAATTTTTGACAAATGGAATTAGTGGCAGTTGAAAGTTACAACCATCCTATTGATGCTTATCTGGCTAAGGGGCGGCTAGAGGTTGAAGGTGTACCGGTATTTTTAGCAAATGAACACCATGTGTGGATGAACTGGAGTTATGCACAAGCATTGGGAGGCATGCAATTAAAAGTTAGCCCGCAACATTTTACTGATGCACAGAAAATTCTAAAAATGCATAACCAAGGAGAGTACGAACATCTATTAAATGAAATTTTTCTAGAAATTGATACAAAAAATTGCCCCAATTGTAACGCCAATAGTTATGTTAGTAAATTTCCATTGCATCGAATCTTTTTTACATTGGTATCTCTAGCTATTAGCGTTGTCCTTCTGTCAAAAAGAACCTTACACACCTGTCAACAATGCAATCAAAAATGGAAAGATTAAACGGTGGAATAATTTTTATTAAACAACCAAACTTGCTAAACCTAGAAACGCCACAAAACCAATAACATCAGTAATAGTAGTGAGAATAACACCACCAGCGAGTGCAGGGTCAATTTTAAATTTGATGAGTAATGATGGCAAAATCACACCTGAAAAGGCGGCAAAAATTAGATTGACAACAATAGCCAAAGCAATGACCATACTAAGCAATATGTCGGCAAACCATAAATGTGTCGCCACACCAATCACTAACGCCCAAATCAAACCATTTAATAAGCCAATGGCTACTTCTTTATTCATTAACACCTTAAGGTTGGAATTTGTTATTCTACCAGTGGCAATACCGCGGGTGACTAAAATCAGTGTTTGTGTACCAGCAATACCACCCATTGATGCAACCACTGGCATCAAAATGGCAAGGGCAATTTTTTCTTGCAAAGTGGCTTCAAAAAGACTAATAAAAAACACCGCAATAAAAACAGTAACCAAATTCACACCCAGCCAAATACTACGGCGTTTAGAGCTTTGCATAACAGGAGCAAAAACATCATCCTCTTCGTCCAAGCCTGCCATTGACATTACCGAATGTTCAGCCTCATCACGAATGACATCAACCACATCATCAATAGTAATACGCCCAATTAACTGATTGTTTTCATCAACCACTGGCGCAGAAATCAAATCACGCTGTTCAAACAAATGAGCCACTTCTTTTTCAGGTGTTTGTGCAATAATTGGCTTAAGCGTTTTATTAATCAACGGCTCAATATTTTGCTGTGCTTCGTTCGTTAGCAAAGTGGATATGTGAATTGCACCTAAATATTTGTATGCTCTATCAACAACAAATACTTGGTCAGTATCAATTGGCATTTCTTTTAACAAACGCAGATAACGAATGACAGTGCGTACGGTAATACCATCACGCACGGTAATAATATCAATATTCATCAAACCACCTGCAGAATCCTCAGGATAAGACAAAACACGCTTTAAATGATCTCGGTGCTTATGGTCCAGCGTTAATAATAAATTGTGTAGTGCTGATTCAGGTAAATCAGGCACAATATCTGCCAAATCGTCCATATCCAAGCCTTCGGTAGCCTCAACGATTGAATCAACACTCATTTCGCTGAATAGTTGCGTGCGCACATTTTCGCTCAAGTCTTTAAGAATATCACCTTGTGTGCCAGTATCAATATTAGACCAAAGAATAACCCTTTCCTTAGGTGGGATAGCTTCTAATAGGCGAGCGATTTCTGCCGAATGCAAATTGGCAAGTTGTGTAGTGGCTTCTTCATACAAAGATACCTCCAGAGACTCCATGAGTTTCTGTAGGCAATCTTCGAAAGAAGTGTTTTTAACTTCTGACATTGGACTAAATTATTTTA
>NZ_CDSC02000507.1 GCF_001298715.1 Bathymodiolus azoricus thioautotrophic gill symbiont | reverse complement strand
GGCTTTGTAAATTACAAAAAAGGTGCACTCGACTCACAGCCGCATGTGATAAAGTTTACCAGTTGCTTGCCCATGATCGGTGGTTCTCTCCGGGTACTCCGGCTTCCTCCACCACTAAAACTGGTTGCCATGATATGGCTGAAATATTGTTGAAAGTGGCGTTAAAACACCAAAAATCAAAATCAAATCAAATTCTGTAGACAAAATATACACTATGATGTATTTTCTGTTATTTCAGGGTCACAGTGAGAAAGAAGACAGTATTACTAAGCTGAACGAACAAGTACACATGAAAGAGTTAGAGTTATTAGAACACAAGAAACTAATGGAACAAAAGGTTTCAGATCTGGAAAAATATGTCCTGTCAGTTATCAGTCAAAGAAAATGAGTGTTCAGACCTACAGGTGAAACTGAGTGCATTGTCAGATTCTTCAGCTGAAACCAAATCAGAATTAGAAAAACAATTGTCTGAATTAAGTCAAAAATGTCAACAATTTTCTGAAAAATGTGAGAGTGAAGAACATGTTAGCAAGCAAATATTTGAAGAAAAACAAAAAGAAATTGATAAATTAGAGACAAATTTGGCTGATGTAGAGAAAATTGTTGAAGAAAAAGAAAATAATATTAAAGAAATGGAAGAAAGAGTTGGAAGTTTTGAGGAATTGATTCAATCACTGCAGCAGGAAGTTAGAAAGCAGACAACGGCTGTTGAACATCTTCAGAATGAGGTCACACAAGGACAGATAGAAAAGGGACAATTAGAAGAAGAAAAGGAAAGTCTTCAAAAGAATCTAGAACAGACAGCAACAAAAATAGTTGATCTTTCAAATCAGTTAGCATTTCACGAGGACAATCTATCTCAGTTTGCCCATAGTCTCAAACTCCTATCTCCTCATTTACATCATATTGATTTTCAAAATTTGAATCAAGTGTCAGAAATAATTAAGGACATCATTGGAACATCAGAACAAGAGATTTATACATTGAAACAACAGTTAGACAATACAAATAAGAATTTAAAAGATAGTACTGAAAGAGAAGTACAGGAGTTGAGAGATATTTATGAAACAAAATTAACCAATCAAATGGAAGAAAATCAATCACTGCACAGTAAAATCTCACAAATGGCCTCCCATTTGGAAGATACACAGCAAGAATATGAAATTAAATTAGCCAATCAAACCGAGGAAAAGCAGTTGCTCCAATGTCAATTTTCTAGTCAGATTACAGAAGTTCAAACTATGTTGGAATCAAAATTGACAGAGCAGACTGTAAGAAATGACACTTTACAAAATGAAGTTACTGAATTGACATCTCAACTGAATGAATTTGAAAAATTAAGGGCAGATAATTCATCTCTGGTGCAAGATATTTCAGCTTTGAATGAGGAAAGAAATATAGTTATAAACGAAAGAGATATCCTAATTACACAATCTGCAGAATTAGAACAAACACTCCAACAACTTTCTAAAGAAAAGGAGAGTTTAGAATTAAATTTTCAAACATTAACACAAGATTACGAAGACATTAGATTATCTGCTGACAAACTTACTCATGAGAAAGAAGATTTGGAATTGTCTATAAATACACAATCTAGTGATAAAGAGGAATCTATGAATATACTAAATGATTTAGCAAAACAAAACCAGGAATTAGAACTGAGAGTGAAAGAACTTACATTAGAGAATCAAGACTTACAGTATAGTGTTAATAGTTACAAGGAAAGGCTTGATATAAGTCAGTTAGCATTAGAGACCAAAGAAAGTGAACGAGAACAGATGGAAATGAAGTTAACCCAAGCTTTGTCAGAAACCAATGATTTGTCATTTGTAAAGGAGGAAAATGTTAAAATAACGACAGAACTTGAAAGATTGAAGGAAATGGAAGAAATATATCACACATTAACCATTCAATCTGCTCATGCTGAAAAGGAGATGACAGAAGCCCAAACCAAAGTTGTTGAGCTAGAAAGTGTCATTACTGTTCTACGAAAAGAAATAGACGATTTTGATGAACAAAAACATGAAGTAGAAAGAGAAATGGAAGAAAAGTATAATCAACTGAAAAAGGAAAAAGATGAATTGCAAATTGAATACAGTGAACTGAAAAATAAAACAATTTAGTTGAATCTGAGCAGGATCCAATAATTCAAGGTGGTGGGGGATATAGGATGGGGTGATGCCATTGAAAAAGTTGAAGTGGAACCACTTAGGCAATCAGTGCCTGAAAATGGCAGTGATGTTCAAACTCTTATTACAGAGATTTCTATGTTAAAAGACAACTTGAGCTCAAGTGAATCTAAGTGTGAGAAAATGCTTATTAAGTTAAAAGCTTTCAAAGCTAAAAATCAAGCATTGCAAACTGAGGTTGATCAGATTAAAGATAGGCTTGCTAAAACTAACAAAAGTATGGAGAGTGATAATGACAGTAATACTGCTTTAATTGAAAGTTTAAGGAAACACATGGAACAAAAGGATCTTGATTTGTTAAATATTAAAGCTGAGAAAGAGGAGTTATTGAAAGTTTTGGAAAAGGAAAAAGTGAAATGTGAAAAACTACATGTGCAAATGATGGAAAATGAGGGTAAAAGTAAAAGCCATACAGAAGTTATGCTTCAACAAATTGAAATGGAAAGTTTAGAATTGACTGAATTAAAGTCAGAAAATCTAAAGTTAAGTGATGATGTCAAAATATTGACTGACGAAAACTCTAAATTATCTAAGACATTGACACAGGCCATGAAAGAGAAAGAGACTTCCCATGTAGAAATGGAAATTTTACGATCTGAAATAGAAATGTTAGAACATAATAAATTGGAGATTGAGAGACAAGTGAAGGACAATCGGTCTCTTTGTGATGAACTTGAATCAGAATGTAAAAGTTACAGAGAAATTGTTGCGAAACTTAAACAAGCATTAAATCATGAGAAGGAGGAAAACTTTCATAAGATCAAACAAATTCAGACTGAGGGTGGTGATGTGACTGATTTAAAAAACTAAAATTACTGAGTTAGAAATGGAAAATGCAAAATTGATAGCAATGAAAAACAGAGTATCTGAGCTTGAAATAGAACATGAACAAATAATGGAAGAAATGGATGGATTAAGAGAAGATCTAATTA
>NZ_CDSC02000509.1 GCF_001298715.1 Bathymodiolus azoricus thioautotrophic gill symbiont | reverse complement strand
ACGCATTAGGGCTTCAATGAAATTTCCTGTGGTGCATTCTATTGAAGTGCCAATCAAAGCACTGCCCCACCAAGAAGTGAATGCGACCGATACTGCACCCGCTGGCAGACCCAGAGCAGTCAATGGTGCAATCTCTTATATGCCCAATATTTTTGGCCTGATGATGGCAGGACACATTATCCAAACTTTACTCAAACAAAAATAGCATATATCTGACAAAAAATACGCTATGATAGTAACCTTTCGGGGCATAGCGCAGTTTGGTAGCGTACCACACTGGGGGTGTGGTGGTCACAGGTTCAAATCCTGTTGTCCCGACCAATTTTAAAATATAAAGGAAGCACTATGATAAGTACACAAACCCCAATTTGTGACTTTAACACGCCAGCGATTGATTTTAACCTCAAAGGTGTGGATGGAAAAATACATAACTTAGCAAGTTGTAAGGGCAAAAATGGCTTACTGGTAATGTTTATTTGCAATCATTGTCCGTATGTTAAAGCTATTATTGAACGCATTATCAAAGACACTAAAGAATTGAAGGCATTAGGTTTAAATGCTGTTGCAATTATGTCTAACAACCCAAAAGAATACGAAGCAGATTCTTTTGAAAATATGCAAAAAATTGCTAAAGAAATGGATTTTTCGTTCCCTTATTTAATGGATAAAACTCAAGAAGTTGCCAAAGCCTATGGTGCGGTTTGTACACCAGACTTCTTTGGCTATAACACAAACTTGGCGCTACAATATCGCGGTCGACTTGATGCTTCACGCAAAGAAACAGCCTTGAGCAGTGTTAAGCGTGATTTGTTTGATGCAATGAGCCAAGTGGCAACCACTGGGCAAGGTCCAACAAAACAAATCCCCTCAATGGGTTGTTCAATCAAATGGAAATAAAGGCCATATTAGTTGAAGATAAAAGCAAAATGCCAGCCTTCTTAAGGTCCGGTTTTAGAGTTTTATTTTTTGCTGCTGGATTAGGCTCATCACTGTTAATGCTGGCTTGGTTGCTATTCTTTAGTGGGCAAATTAATGTCGAGTTTAATACGCACTATTGGCATGCACATGAAATGATTTTTGGTTATACAATGGCTGTTATTGTAGGATTTTTATTAACGGCAACTCAAAACTGGACAAAACTCAAAACAACGAACGGCTACCCATTGTTATCTTTAGGCGTTGTGTGGTTGATTGCTAGGGTGCTTTTGGTCATGGGCAATGATTATGTTTTCTATCAACTAATCGCTGATTTATATTTTTTAGTTTTCTCATTACTATTTATAACCACACCTATTATCAAAGCAAAAAACTGGCAAAACTTACCTATCGTTTTTAAATTATTGACTTTTACTATTGCTGATATTTTATTTTATTTTGGTATTTTAGGCTACATAGAAAATGGACAATACTTAGGTATTTACATTGCCTTTTATACTGTAGTTGCGCTTATTTTGATGATGATACGCAGACTGATTCCATTTTTTATTGAGAACGCTGTGTCAAAGGATACCAAGCTCAAAAATTCTAAACTCCTAGATTTTAGTAGCATGGTCTTATTT
>NZ_CDSC02000510.1 GCF_001298715.1 Bathymodiolus azoricus thioautotrophic gill symbiont | reverse complement strand
GTTTGGCAAGCTCTAGCTGGTTCAATGGATTAACCTTTCGTTTGTTGCAAAAATCCATTAACGCCTTGTTATTAATACCATTAAATTTAATTTCTTCGCCATTGACAAATACCTGAACGGAATTATTTTTTTGCAGGTAGGCAACTTTGCACACAGAATGGAGTTGGTAATTGCCGTGTGAGTCGAAGTCTTCATTTTGATTATCATATTCAAACAGTTGTAAGTTTTGCCTGTCCATCGTGTCTAGCCTTGTCACAAATTTAGCAACAGACACAGCGTCAATCTCTAACAAAGTTTGTGCTTGTTGAATGGCGCTATTAGGAATTAGTGCAGGCTGCTTAGTGTTACGCCACTGTGGGTCTTGGTAATAAGATTGGCTGAGATGCTTAGAGCAAGGTTTGTTGATAAACTCGAACAACTCTTGCGCGCTATATGCACGATAACCAAAAGACAGTGTGATGCAGTCATCATCTAAGCTTACACCGTGATGCGCCACTTTAGGCGGTATATACAGTATATCGCCTGGTTCAACATCAAACACCTGCTCGGCGTTGAATTTATTCATAATCCTAAGGGGTGCATCCTCTAAGTAATTACTCAGTTCACAATCTTGCCTACTAAGATGCCAGCGACGCTTGCCTTTACCTTGTAATAAAAATACATCATAATAATCAAAGTGTGGCCCAACACTACCACCTGTAGCAGCGTAGGAAATCATCACATCGTCAAAACGCCAACGAGGTATAAAATCAAATTCTGTAATGAGATTATGCACCGCATCAATATGCCTATCAACACCTTGTACTAGTAGTGTCCAATTTTTCTGGTGCAAGCTAGGATGTCTGTGTGTCGCTAAAAAATCTTGTTCGACAAAAGGTCCGTTGCGTAGCGACCACTTTTTAGAGTTTATAGAGCCTGTGATTAGGCGCGATTCAAACTCTTCTTCAAGCGATAAACCAGCTAATTCATCAGGGGTAATCGGTGATACAAAATCAGGTAAAGCTTGTTTGATTAGCAAGGGTTTTTTCTGCCAATACTCATTTAAGAATTGTTGTTGGGATATTTTTCTAAAATGTATCATAATTATTGTAATTTTAGTGCAACGCGTTATTCAAAATGGTTAAAATTCAAGTTTACAATCTAAATAATACAAGGAAAAACCATGTTCAATAAATCTCAAACTCTAGCCAAGGTAGATAGCGATATTGCAAATGCAATTACAAAAGAAGAAGCGCGTCAAGAAACACACATTGAACTCATTGCCAGTGAAAATTATACTTCACCTGCAGTCATGGAAGCGCAAGGTTCACAACTCACTAATAAATACGCTGAAGGCTATCCAAATAAGCGTTATTACGGTGGCTGTGAACATGTAGATGTTGTAGAGCAATTAGCGATTGAGCGTGCTAAGGCGTTATTTGGTGCAGATTATGCTAATGTGCAACCGCACTCTGGTAGTCAAGCAAATGCAGCGGTTTATCAGGCGTTATTAACACCAGGTGATACAGTTTTAGGTATGAGTTTGGCGCATGGTGGGCATTTAACGCACGGTGCAGCGCCATCATTCTCAGGTAAAAACTTTAACGCCATTCAGTATGGACTAAATCTTAAAACAGGCGAAATTGATTACGATGAAGTTGAGTGTCTTGCTAAAGAACACAAGCCTAAAATGATTATTGCAGGCTTCTCAGCATATTCTCGCGTGGTAGATTGGCAACGCTTTAGAGATATTGCTGATGGTATTGGTGCTTATTTAATGGTAGATATGGCGCATGTGGCTGGACTAATTGCAGCAGATGAATACCCATCACCAGTTGGTATTGCTGATGTTACGACTACAACAACGCACAAGACTTTGCGTGGTCCGCGTGGAGGATTGATTTTGGCTAAGGCTAATGCGGAAATTGAGAAAAAGCTTAATTCTGCGATTTTCCCTGGTATTCAAGGTGGTCCACTCATGCATGTTGTTGCCGCTAAAGCAGTAAGTTTTAAAGAGGCAATGACCGATGATTATAAGGCTTATCAAAAGCAAGTTAAAGTCAATGCGCAAGCGATGGCAGAGATTTTTATTGAGCGAGGCTTTGATGTGGTTTCGGGCGGCACTGATGACCATCTGTTCTTAGTTAGTTTTATTGAGCAAGGACTAACAGGTAAAGCGGTAGACGCTGCTTTGGGTAATGCACACATTACTGTGAATATGAATGCTGTACCAAATGACCCACAATCCCCGTTTATTACCAGTGGTATTCGTATTGGTACACCAGCAGTAACAACGCGTGGTTTTGGCGAAAAAGAGTGTAGAGAATTAGCCTCAATGATATGTGATATTTGTGATGAGCTTGATAATCAATCAGTGATTGATAGTGTTAAAACCAAGGTTGCCATACTTTGCGCTAAACACCCAGTTTACAAGTAGAATAATCAATGCGTTGTCCATTTTGTCAATCTGACGAAACCAAAGTTTTAGAAACTCGTTTGGTTGCTGATGGTGCACAGGTGCGTAGAAGACGCGAATGTAGT
>NZ_CDSC02000511.1 GCF_001298715.1 Bathymodiolus azoricus thioautotrophic gill symbiont | reverse complement strand
TTAGGACGGTTAAAATGAAAAGAGTATTTAGCGCAATTAATAAACATAAAAAAAACACCTTGTGTCACAAATTATTCAAGGATATTCATACAATTAATCAGGCAGATGTTATTGAAAAAATGCATATATGGGCGCCTTTGTTTGTTCATCTTTCAATGACATTTAGAGATATAAATCAGATGTTTTATTTCTCTAAAGATCCAAAAAACAATATGCAAAAAGCAATTAATGCACATGCTGAAATAGATAGTACGCATTGGGATATGTTAAAGGGTGATTTAAAAACTTTAGGGCTTTATAACAATATTAAGAATTATGGTGATGCTATGAATATGATTTGGCTAGATAGCGGTGCACCTATTAGAAATTATATGTACCATGCTATTGCTAGAGCTCAAATGTGTGGAGATAATGTTTTTTTAAAAATAGCTGCATTGGAGTCTGGAGAGACCACAGTAAAAATATTTTTTAACACAACTAAATATGTTGCTGAGTTGTATGAAAAAGAAACCGGAGAAAAATTACACTACTTTGGTGATCAACACATTGATAGTGAGGTAGATAATGCCATTGATTTATCAATTTTTGAACAAGAAGAACTTGATGATGAAACTTGGAATAAGTCCTTGCATATAATTGACGCCCATTTTGACGAATTTCAAAAATTTTTAGATTATAAATACTCAATTACATTCCCAGAAAAAGTTAATCTTAAGGAGGGTTGATGCAAAATAAAATCAAAATGTGCATTATTGGAGCAGGACCTTCTGGGCTTTGCACTGCAAAAGAAATTCAAGAAAACAATCCGAATATTGATATAAAAATTTTTGAAAAATCTAGCGATATTGGCGGTGTATTTGCAAACTGTTATCAAGATTTAACCTTGGTCAACAATCCTTTTTTAGTTAGTTTTAGTGATTTTCCTCCAGAAATAAATTGCAATAACTTAAAAATGTGGCGGGCAACAGAATATGTTAATTATTTAAATAATTACGCAAAGAAAAACAATATATTAAAGTTAATACATTTTAACAATACTGTTAAAAAAATAAGCAATATAAATGGTCAATGGAATATTGATTTTGAACATAATGGAAAAGTAAAAACAAATACTTTTGACTATTTGACTATTTGTACTGGCACTAATCAAAAGTCCAAAGAAATCCCCCTAAAAAACAAACAAAATTTTTCTGGCGAAATTATACGTAGTTCAGACCTCAAAGATGTATCTAGCTTAAAAGATAAGGCGGTTGTTTTCATAGGGTTGGGAGAAACAGCATCTGATCTAATTTATTTATCTCGCAATGTGGTAAAAAGCAGTTATGTCTCAATCCGTAGATGGCCAGGATACTTTATTCCAAGATACCATGACAACAAACCGACAGATTTGGATACATCTAATATTTATCACGCTATTTCTAGAAACATTGACGACAGCAAACTTTCTTTTTTAACAAAGCTTAAAAGAGAAATGGAGTATCGCAATATTATTTCAACAAATGATAAAAAAATTCAAAGCGCAATTAAAGATTTTAATTCTTCTAATCAGTCAATTAAGTATTTAGGTCCATTTCGCAGAGTTACAGTAAAAAGTTGTGGTTTTATTAAGGCTTATTTAGAGGGAAAAATCAACCTTAAGCCGAAAATTTCTGATTTAAAAGGAAAAACAGTTATGTTTGAAGATGGTAGTTCTGTTGAGGCAGACGCTATAGTTTTGTGTGCAGGTCATACTTTTAATTTATCTTTTTTTTCTAAAGAGATGAGAGATAGCATTTCTTCGCCAAATAAACTATACAAATATATGTTTATGCCAAAAATCAACAACTGTTGTTTTATCGGCTTCGTGCGTCCAAATTTAGGCTCATTGCCTTCTGTATCTGAATTGCAAGCAAGATATTTATCTGCTTATTTGAGTAAAAAAATATCCTTACCTAATCAAGAAACAATGCAAAAATGCATTTTAAATCAACAAGAAGCCTCAAAATGGCAATTTCCCGTTGATTTTGATCGTGTATCCCACATTGTTGATTACCGTAACTACACAAGATCTTTAGCCAAGGATTTAAAAGTTTTACCAAAACAATGGCGTCTATTTTTTTCAGATATTCACTTATGGTATAAAATTAATTTTTCTTTTTTATATCCAGGTATTTACAGAATACACCAAAAAGGCCCACAATCTAAAAAGGCAACATCTATCATCAAGCAACTTCCTACAATGCCTAAAAAAATATTGTTACTGGAAGGTGTTTTATATGTTTTAAATAAATTCAATTTCCGTAAAAGATAAAGGGACTCAAATATTAATTGAGACCTTTGCATAAATCAATTCATCTCACCAATCTGGCAAAAAAAAGTCTTATATAAAAACAACTATTCTTGACCCTGTAAACCAGATTGTGTAAAGTCCTCTCTAAAAATCAGACATAATCCTTTAATCTATCCTCATGCAGGATTATAAACTGATTCTGTAATGGTCCAATCAACTTAGACACATTTCAAGCCACGTTTTTTCAATTCAGCCATCTTCTGAGCAGGTGTAATATACCCAATGACTGAATGAATCCTTTTGGGTTCTTTCAAATCCTGAGTGGGTAACCCCATTAAAATAACACTCTACCACACACTCAAAAGGACGGTTAAAAATGCAAGATCTATTCACCCAAGCACTCGGTATAAATTCTCCTTGGTTTATTAAAGATGTTAGCTTTGACAACAAACAACTCAACATTCACATTGACTTTAAAAAGGTACTGTAATTTCTTTTCTGTAAATTCAACGTGAACACTTTTTAAATA
>NZ_CDSC02000513.1 GCF_001298715.1 Bathymodiolus azoricus thioautotrophic gill symbiont | reverse complement strand
AATTTTCATTTGGCGTTTCGTTATTATCTTGTGTTATTAAGGTGTTTTCTTCAGAGGTATCCGTTTGCTCAGTTGCAGCGCTACCCTCTTGTTGTTCGACTGGTGTTTCGGTGAGTGTTTGTGCTTTAGAGATGTCAGCAGAAGAAGTGCCTTGTTGTGCTGCGTTTTCTGGTTGTAAAGGGTTGGGAGTCTTGGGTGGATTTTCTTTGCTTTTACTCCCGCGACCGCTTAATCCACCCTCTGTTACTGGTATGATTTTACCTTTCTCATTAACATCTATTGGTCCTATGTAACCCTTGACTTTTGTAGAAGGATTGCCCAACCCCTTTTCAACATCTTCAACCAAACTGGTGTTATTTTTATCACAGAGGGCACTATCACAACTGACTAAAGATACCTTGGTTAATTCTGCGCTTTGTGGGACAGTCTTTTTTAAATTTTCTACTATTTTAGCGCCCTCTTGACCTGCTAATTTCCTAACGCCATTTTCTTTTGTACCATGTCCGATTATTTGTGCGTTTGTTCTGCCTGTTAGGTTTTTTGGATTGCCTTGAATATTTTTTTGACTGCCATTTTTATTAATTTTAACAACAACAACATTTTCTTTACCGTGGCGCTCGTTTAATTTTTCAGTAATGCCTTGTTCTGCTTTTTTGGCGATCTCATCATCGCCTTTTTGAATAATTAAATAAGCGTCATATTTTTTTCTATCGTTTTTAGCTAAGGTGTCTTTTGGCTGTGAAGATTCTTTATCGGTTGGTAAACCTCTTTGGCTGGTTGCCTCTCCCTTATTTTCTGCGTTGGATGTGTGGTTGTTATTTTGCAATGTGCTGTCTTGTTGGGATGCTTGATTGGGTAATTCATTGGTGTCATTGGTATATTTTTTGTTGGCTCTGTCTTTTTTAAGGGTGTTGCTCTGTTTTATTGAAAATCCACCTTTCTGTAAATTCTCGTTTGGCGTTTCGTTGTTATCTTGTGTTGCTAAGGTGTTTTCTTCAGAGGTGTCCGTTTGCTTAATTGCAGAGTCATTCTCTTGTTGTTTGACTGGTGTTTCATTATTATCTTGTGTTACTGGGGTGCTTTCTTCAGGGGTATTCGTTTGCTCAGTTTCCGTTTGCTCAGTTACAGTGTTATCCTCTTGTTGTTGATCTGGTGTTTCGTTGTTGTCTTGCTCGCTTGAAGGTTCATCTTGTGAATTTTCATTGGGCGTTTTATTGTTGTCTTGCTCAACTGGGGTGCTCTTTTCAGGTGCAGTGGCTTGTGTGCTGGTTGGTTTTTTTATATAGGTTTGACCAACAATTTTATTTTTTAAAGATCGCGCACCTCTTCCTAAGCCCTTCCTAACTCTTTTAGGTGCAACAGGTCCTATGGATCCGCCTTGATAGACTTTATTAATACCTTCATAACCAAGTGCACTTTGAATTGTTGCTGTTATGTTGGTACTGCTAGAGCTTTCGTTTGTACGAGTTTTCACCTTAGAGGTGGTGATTGTTCCTTGAACTTCTAGGCCGCTTTGATCCACATCGGCTGAATTTAATTCTACATTGCCACCTACTTTTAAATTTAATGTGCCAGATATACCACTTCTTTGATCAATCACTAGATTGTCTTTCTTTTCTGAGCTAGATTTAACAAATAAACCTGATCCTGCAATCATTGTGGCAGCATCTACTCCCATATCCCCTCTGGATCTAGCATTGCCCGCTTTAAAAGATTTTTTGTTAACCCCTGCAGGCGTGCCACCACCCACAGTCATTTTGTATTTTTGAATATCTTCTCGGATAATATCAGCCCTGCTTTCTACTTTTAAATTGCCGCCAATATTGCCCTCTACTGTGCCACCAGAGTTAAGATTTGCACCCGCAAGAAGCACATCACCTTTAACATCTAGTGTGGTTTTGTTCTTGATATTAAAAGTCGCATTTTGAT